>JBIOZN010000216.1:0-3748 GCA_044871175.1 Acidimicrobiales bacterium
CCTCTGGCCGAGCCGGTCGGCGGCGCCGCCGGGCAGCTGCGCCTAGCGGAGGGCGCGGCGGAGGAGCTTGCCGGAGAGGTTTCGCGGGAGCTCGTCGACGAACAGGACCTTGCTGGGCACCTTGTAGCGGGCGAGATTGGCCTCGACGTGGGCGACCACCTGGTCCTCGTCGAGGCTGGAGTCGGCGGTGGTGACGACGTAGGCCTTGACCGCCTCCCCTGTGTGGGGATGAGGCACGCCGACGACGGCGGACTCCACGACGCCCGTCAGGCGGTCGATCACCTCTTCCACCTCGGCGGGGAAGACGTTGAAGCCCGACACGTTGATGAGGTCCTTGACCCGGTCGACCAGGAACACATACCCATCGTCGTCCACCACGGCCACGTCACCCGTGCGCAGCCAGCCGTCGGGGGTGAGCGCCCGGGCGGTGGCTTCGGGGTCCTCCCAGTAGCCCACGAACACGTTCGCCCCCCGCACCCAGATCTCGCCGGCGTCACCGGTGAGCACGGGGTCGCCGTCCTCGTCGACCAGGCGCATCTCCACACCGGGCAGCGGGACGCCGATGGAACCGATCTTCGGGTTGACCTCCACCGACGTGGTGACCACCGGCGAGGCCTCGGTGAGCCCGTACCCCTCGCGGATGGGGACCCCGTACCGGTCGCAGAACATGCGGGCGATGTCCTCGGGCAGCTTCGCCGCGCCCGACAGGGCCAGGCGCACGGATGCGAAGGCGGCGGGATCGACCGGCTCGAACTCGGCGAAGGCGACCCACATGCTGGGCGCGCCGGGCACGACGGTGATGCCCCGGTCACGGATGCTGTCGATGGCGGTGGCGGGGTCGAAGCGCTGGACGAGGACGATGGTGGCGCCGCGCGTCAGCGCGAGGTGCAGCACCGAGTTGTACCCCATGATGTGGAACAGCGGGAGCACGCTGTAGACGGTGTCGCCCGGGTGCATCCGGTGGGGCAGGGACAGGCTCTGGTCGATGTTGGCCCGCAGGTTTGCGTGGGTGAGCATCGCGGCGCGGGGCCCGCCGGCCGTGCCCGAGGTGAAGATGAGCGCGGCCAGGTGGCCGGGGTCGAGATCGACCACGTCGTGAGGTTCGGCCGCGGCGAGCTCGGCGAGGGTGGTGGTTGGTGCGGCGCCGTGACCGTCGTGCACCGGCGTGTCGCCGTCGACCGCGATCACGTGCTCGAGGCTCGGCACGCGTTCGATCTTGAGGCCGGCGAGGGAGCCCAGGCCGCGCCCGTCGGCGACGACCGCACGGGTGCCGACGGCCGCCAGCTGGTGCTCGAGCTCGGCCGCGGGGCTCTGGGGGTTCAGGGGCACCACGACCAGCCCCAACCCCAGGGCGGCCAGGTCGGCGATGGGGAACGCCGGTGCATTCCCCACCAGCAGCGCCAGCCGGTCGCCGTCGTTGAGGCCGAGGGCCGCCAGCCCGCCGCGCACACGGCGCACCCGGTCGTTCAGCTCGCCGTAGGTGAGCGTGCGGCCGCGGCTGATGATGGCGGGATGGTCGGCGTGATGATCCTCGAGGATGCTCGCCAGGTTCACGGCACGATCTTTGCGCTCTCAGCGGCCCTGGAGGAAGAGCTGCACGACCCCGGCGCCCAGGATCACGACCAAGAGCAGCACGAGGGCGAGGGTGGTGGCGGGACGCACGGCGGCGCCACGCTACTCCGAGCGGGCCCGGCGCAACCCCCGGAGGGGGGCCGGCACCACCCGAACGAAGGGGCCGGCGCGACCCCGGAGGGGCAGGCGCGAGCCGGACGGGCGGCCCGGCGCGACCCCGGAGGGGGCAGGCGCGAGCCGGACGAAGGGCCCGGCGCGACCCCGGAGGGGGACCGGCGCGAGCCGGACGGGCGGCCGGCGCTACCCGGCAGGGGGACCGGCGGGAGCCGGACGGGCGGCCGGCGCTACCCGGCACGGGGACCGGCGGGAGCCGGAGCCAGCGGCCCCTACCGGGACGGGGGCCGCAGCGCGACCGGGGTGGTGACGCCGCCCCCGTCTCGGCCCGCCTCGTCGGGCAGCGCGCTCAGGCGCACCAGGTCGCCGGCGCCCAGGCCGAGCTCGGCGGCCGCCGAGGCCCGGTCGAGGGCGAGGGCCAAGAGCCCGTACGAGTCGAGCACCAGGCCGAGCTGGCCGGCTCCGAGCTCGGCGTAGGCGCCCGCACGCCGGGCGGCGCGCACCGTTTCCCGCCCGAGGGGGTCGCGGGTGGCCACGCGCACCGGGTCGCCCAGCCCGTCGACCTCGTCGGGCCCCACGTTCAGCTGGGCGTTGCCGAAGCGGTCGACCCACAGCACCTCGGTGACGAGCACGTCGGCCTCGTGGCGGGGCAGGGGCACGAGCCCGGGCAACAGCCGCCCGGCGTCCACCGCCTCGCCCAGCTCGGCCAGGTCGACCCCATTGCAGAGGTGGGCGGCGACCGGGGCGAACACGTCCCGGCCGGCGAAGGTGGCCCCCGGGGCGGGCAGGTGGAAGTCGGGGTTGGTGAGGGCGACGGCGCGCTCGGCCCCGCCGGCCACCGCCACGGCCGGTGCGAGCAGGCCGTTGTCGGGCCCGACGAACACGCCTTCGCCCCCCTGCACCTCGACGGCGACGGCCCGCCGGCCCGTGCCCACGCCGGGGTCGACGACGCCGACCACGACGCCCGCAGGGAGGTAGGCGACGCAGCGCACGAGCGCCAGCGCGCCGGCGCGCACGTCGTGGGGGGCGACCGCGTGGGTCAGGTCGATGACGGTGACGTGGGGCGCCAGGTCACGCACGACCGCCTTCACCACGCCCACGAACTCGTCGTCGGTCCCGTAGTCGGAGAGGAACGAGATGGTGTCGTAGCGCCGGCCCACGGCGCCCACGCTACGGACGCGAGCAGGGCTGGTGCCGACCCCCCGACGGCACCAGCCCTGTCGCTGCGGCCCAGCACCGGCCGGGCGCGACGGCAGCCGGACACGGGCCCGGCTGGCCTGCCAGTGGCGGCGCTCCGGCTCCCCGCGGGTGCGGCCGGCCACGGCAACGGCTTTCGCTCTCTCGCTCCTGGTGACGCAGGACACTAGGCCCACCCGTCCAAACGAGAAAAGGGCCAGTTTGGTTACGACATGTCAGTAGTGGCGAGCCCACCGCGTTGCGCGTTCAAACGGGCCCCGTCCGCCTCCGCTTTCTCGCGTGGGCGACGTCGCCGGGAACCGAGCACTTCAGCCCGCGCCGAGCTGGCGGGAGCGTGCGGTGGCGGCGACGACGGCCTCGGCGAAGGCGGCCCGGACGGCCGCTCGCTCGAGGGCGTGCAGGCCGGCCGCCGTGGTGCCACCGGGCGAGGTCACGGCGGCGCGCAGGGACTCGGGGCCCTGCGGTGAGTCGGCCAGCAGCCGGGCCGACCCGACGAGGAGCTGCACGGTGAGGATGGTGGCGGTGTCGCGGGTCAGACCGACGAGCACGCCGGCCTCGATCAGCGCCTCGGCGACCAGGAACACATAGGCCGGCCCCGATCCCGACAGGCCGGTGACGGCGTCGAGCAGTGGTTCGGGGACCCGCACGACGGTGCCGACGGCGGCGAGGATCGACTCCGCCCACGCCAGTTCGTCGTCGCCCGCGGTGCTGCCGGGGGCGATGGCGGCCGCCCCCTCGCCCACCAGCGCCGGGGTGTTGGGCATGGCCCGCACCACGGCCACGCCCGGGGCGGCCGCCTCCAGGCGGGCGATGGGCACGCCGGCGGCGATGGACAACAGGCGCGGACACCCAGCGGCGGGGGGGG
>JBIOZN010000217.1:0-24015 GCA_044871175.1 Acidimicrobiales bacterium
GAGGAACAGGGTCTCGGCCGCGGCGCCGGTGTCGAAGGTCCCCAGCTCGATGGTCCGCAGCAGGGCCGACACCAGATCGGCCAGCTCGAACAGCTCCCGGGAGCGGGCGGCGGGCGCCATGCCCACCCGCTGGGCGATCTTGGCCAGCCGGTCGGCCGGGTTGGTGGCCTCGGCCTTCAGGTCCACGACGATGGGCGTGTCGGACTCGAGGGTCAGGTGGAACCAGCTCAGGGTCGACACGTGCACGAACTCCTCCCGGGCCAGCTGGCCGCCGCGCCGGCGCATGTTCATCATGTCCTTGAGGGCGACGCACAAGAAGGCCACGAACTCGCGGTCGGTGCCGTTGGGGCCGATGCCGTTGCGCCGGTTCTCGACCCCCAGCCACACCTGGCGGAGCAGCTCGCTCCACTTCTCCCGGAAGCCGGTGTTCACGCCCGTGCCCGTGTCGGCCTTCCAGGGCTGGTCGCCGGTGGGCGGCGGTGTCCAGCGGGTCGACAAGGCATGGGGCAGCTCCATGCCGAACATGCGCCAGTAGGCGTTGCGGCGGGAGATGCGCAGGTCGGGGCGGACCTGGCTGAGGATCCCGCTGATGGAGAACAGCGGCGGGTCGCGGAAGAAGAGCTCCTCGGTGGCCCGCACCCACCGCAGCCCCTTGGCCGACAGGGTGTCGAGGGTCTCGCCCATCACCAGGCGGCGCATGACCTCGGCCATGATCTCCAACACGCCGGTCGACTCGATGACGTAGGCGTAGGCGAGGTGGTCCCAGATCAGGCCCGGGGCGGCGATGGTGAACACCTGGTTGGTGAACACATCGGGGTCGGAGAGCGTGACGCCCGAGGGCACCGGCGCCGGCGCGCCGGGAACCGGCTTGGGCAGGTCGAGCTCGTTGACGACGTCGATGTCACCGAGGAACGGGTGCTGGCCGGTGGCCGAACCGAACGTGGGCACCGTCGCCGCTCCGGCCCAGGCCTCGTCGAGCCAGCGGCTCAACTGCAGGGGGTGGACGACGAACACGTCGGTGGATGGCCGCCCGGCGGCGGCGAGGAGTTGGGCGAGGGAACGGAACATGAGGATCCTCCGAAAGGGACGAGCGGGCGGCTACTGGGCGGGCAGGCGGGGGCCGAGGCGGAGAGGACGTCCCTCGGAATCGAGCACCTCGATGCGGGTGATCGCCTGGTCGTCGCGGATGCGGCGCAGGGTCACCGTCGGCGAGCCGCCAGTGGTGAAGCCCGTGCAGCCGTTGTCGTCGAACGCGAGGACCTCGGGGTCGCGATCGCCGGCCGCCAGCACCGAGGCGCCCGTCGCCTCGGCGGGGGCGTCGAGCAGGGTGATGACGTTGTGGTTGCGGCTCGCCCGCACGACGGCATCGGTGAAGCGGGCCCGCCCCAGGAGCTCGCTGACGACGGCGTAGTCGAGGATGGTGCGGGACTGGGGAATCGACGGCACCCGGTTGTCGAAGGTGGTGGTCGAACCGGAGCTCCCGCCCGCACTGATGGCGTGGAGGGCGGCCAGGATCCGCTCCACGGCGTCGGCCGGCACGGACAGGTGCACGGTCGGCTCGGGCGCCGGCGGGGGCTCGCGGCCGGGTGGGGCCGCCTTGGCCGACGTCGTCTCTTGGGTGGCCATGGATTGGTCTCCTTGTCGGTCTCGGGGTGGGATGGGGGCTGCGATGGGGCTAGGCGGCGAGGGCTCAAGCGACGAGGGCTCAGGCGGCGCGCGCCAGGGTTTCGCCGCCCAGGCCGGCCAACCACGTCAGGAGCGCCTGGCGGTGCTGGGCGGCGCGGGCGGGGTCGGCGGCGGTCCGGCTGGCCAACCAGGCCAGGATCCGCAGCGGCTCGCGACGGGCGAGGTACTGCGAGGTGACGAGCGAGGGGCCGGCCTGGCGGGCCAGGGTGGCCAGGGCGCCGGGGGCGACCCGGCGGGGATCGGCGACGGCGGCGAGGGGCCGGCCGCCGAAGGCCGCCATGGGCCGGCGGGTGCACACGTCCACGATGGTGTCCAGGGCGGCGACGCTGGCCCGGGCCAGGGCGGCCTCGTCGCGCCGGGCGCGAGCGGGCGGGTGCCGAGCCAGCCACGCCCGGGCCAGGTCGTCCCAGGGGCCGGGGCCGAACCAGCGGCGGCACAGCGCGACGTTGAACAGCACGCGCACCAGCGGGCTGGGATGGGCGTCACCGGGCAGGACGCGAAAGACGTCGGCCGTGGTGCCGTCGACCACGTTGGCCAGGGCGGGAAGGGGCGCCCAGCCCGCCTGGGCGAAGGCGTGGACGTCGGCCGCCACCTCGCTGGCCCAGGCGGGCCACACCTCGGCCAGCTCGGTGGACCGGCGGGTCAGCGCCTCGGCCAGGGCGGCGGCCAGTTCGGGCGTCCATCCGGTGAGGTGGGCGACCTGGTGGCCGGTCTCGTGCAGGAGCGCCGTCGGGTGGCCCAGGTTGTGGCGCGTCAGCATGATGGCGGCCGCCGGCGAAGGACTGGTCTGGTCCCACAGGCGCACGTCGGCCCGCCGGATCTGGGCCCCCAGGCCCTCGCCCACGTACACCAGGGCCGGCGGCGCGTCGATGCCCAGGCGCCCGAGGATGAGCCCCAGGCTGTCGCCGGCCACGATGTCGAGGCCCCGCAGCACGGCCGCCAGGTGCGGGTTGGTGCGGGTGTTCACGGCGTTGCCGTAGAAGTCGAGGATGGCCTCGACCTGCAGGTAGCGGCGGCGCAGGGCCAGCAGGCGGTCCCGGACCTCGGGCAGCGCGCGCCCGGCGGCCAGGGCGGCCGCCACGCCGGCCCCGTCGGCGGCCAGGTTGGCCACCGACGCCCGCAGGCGGTCGCGCACGCGGGTGCGCAGGTAGACCTCCACCCCCGCCCAGGCGGCCGGGGAGGCGACGGCGTCGAGGTCGCCGAGCAGGTCGATGGCGTCGCGCCAGTGGGCGACCTCGCCCGCCAGCTGGGACCGGGCGGCCGCCAGCTGGGACCGGGCGGCCGCTTCGGCCGTGGGCTCGGGCGGCGGCGGCTCAGTCACCGTGGAACCCCGGGCGGATCGTCATCGTGGGCGCGGCGACCGTGCCCGCCGCCCAGGCGGCGGCGTCGCTGAACCTGAAGGTGAAGCTGAGGGTGAGCCCGGACGCCGGGTCCTTGGCGGCCGTCGCCAGGGCGGCGGCGGCGGGCGGCAGTTCCTTGGCCACCGTCGCCACCATGGCCTCGGCGACTGCGCCGGCCAGCTTCTGGGCCTGCTCGGCCGTGAGCGCCCGGCCGGCGCGAGCGGCGTGACGGGCCAGGCGCCCGGCGAGGTGGCGCTGGACCGCCGGCCGCAACAGCCCGCGGATGCGGGCCACCACGGTCGGGTGGGCGCGCCGGGCCAGCAACTCGGCCAGGCGGTGGGCCTCCCGCTCGCCCAGGCGGAGGTGGACCCCCAGGACGGGGTTCGTCGCCGTCGTGTCCAGGCGCACGACGATCCGCCGGCGGCGCCGGCGGACAGGCACGCCGGGCACCACGATGCGGAAGAAGCGGCGGCCCGGGTGCATCCGATGGTTCCGGGTCCCCCACGCCGGGCGACGACCGAGGCCCGGCTCACCCACGAGCAGCGCCGCCGCCTCCGGCGTCAGGTCCTCGAACTCGGCGGTGGCGGCGGTGACCTCGCCCTCGGTCCGAGCCGGATCGCCGCCCAGGACCTCGGCGGCCGCCAGGTGACCCAGGTGGGTGCCGGGCACGGCCTCGAACAGATGGACCTCGGCGGCCACCGGCCACGAGCGCACCCCGCCGTCGAGGAGGCGGTCTTCGAGCGTGTCCTCGCCGTCGAACACCACGGCGCGCGCCAGCGCCCGGCTGACGGGCACCCGGTAGACGCGGCTGTACTTGCGGTAGCGGAAGCACGGACGAGCGGCCCGGGGCATCCACACCCACACGCCGCCCTCCCCCACCGTCTCGTGGACGTCGAGGTCGGCGCGTAGGATGGCGCGGGGCAGGTGCCGGGCGGCGGCCTCGGTGAAGGCCTCCTGCACCTCGGCCTCGACGCGCAGGGGCTCGGCCAGCGACTCCGGCGGCAGGGCGGCGACCTGGCGCACGGTGTCCTCGACCGCGCCCACCAGCGCTTCGGCGCCCAGGCCGCCGGGGGCCTCGGCCTCCAGCGACAGCAGCTTGAGGCCGGTGTCGGCCAGCGGGCGAGCCAGGGCGGTGGCGGCCTTGTCCCCCACGTACCCGGCGAGGAAGGCACCGAGCGGGCGCGCCAGGAGCCCGACGATCTTGTCCCGGCCGGCCACCCGCGTCGCCGTCCGCAGCAGCGGCATGGCCGCCATCACCACCGGGATGAACTGCTCGAGCTCGGCCACGGGAGGCTCGCCGGGGGCGGCGGCCAGCAACTGCTGGGCCAGGCGCTCCCGGGCGACCCCGAGGGCGCCCAGCGGGTCGGTGGCCTCGCCGGCGGCGTGGTCGGCTTCGGCCGTGAACTGGGCGAGCGGGGTCTCGGGCGGGGCCAGGAGGGCCTCGGCCAGCTGGCGGTCGAAGATCTCGGCCTCGGCGGGGGCCGACCCGGCGCCGTCGCCCAGGTCGGGGGGGGCGGCGGCGGGGGCGGCGCCGAGGGCGGCGGGGGCCGCACCGGGGACGGCGGGGGCCGCACCGGGAAGGGGCACACCTATGCGCCGGGCGACATCGGTGAGGGGGCCGCGCAGCTCGGGCGGCACAAGGTTGAGTGCCTTGGCGGCCACGCGCCGCACGAGCGTGGGCACGAGGCTCCGGAAGATGCCGAGCAGCCGCTTCAGCGGGATGAGCCGGGCCAGGGCCGAGAGGCCGAGCTTGGCCAGGCCGCCCACCGCCCGGCCGACCTTGCCGACCAGCGCCTTGAGGAACTGCTCCCGGGCGCCGGGCACGTCCTCCACCAGCGAGCGGCCGGCGGCCAGCTCGACCTCGCCCGCCCCGATCGTGTCGGGCGTGCGCTCGCCCAGTTCCCGCTCCAGGTGCTCGAGCAGGCGGTCGGCATCGGCGGCCAGTTGCGCCGCCCACGCCTCCACCTCCTCTCCACCCGGCCGACCCTGCTCCGACGACCACGGCGAGCTGCTCAGCAGGTCGCGGGCGGCGGCCTCGTCCACCAGACCCTGCACCGACTCGTCGAACGCCTCGTCGGCCAGCTCCCCCACCAAGGCCTCCAGGGCCAGCTGGTCCTGCGCGGTCTCGCTGGCCACGGTCATGCCTTGGGCGAACGGCGATACCAGCGCGAATCCGGCGCCGGGGAATCCGGCGCTGGGGAATTCGGCCGGCGAGTCGGTCTCACCGGTGACGGCGAGCAGACCCGGACCGGCGAACGGTGACGCGACCTCGACTGCGCTCATGACGGGGGACCTCCGAGGAGACGGCGGGCGCCCGGAACCTACGAAGGAGGCGTCCGCGGCCGTGTGTCTCGTCGTGTCGCGCCGTTGTCGTCGGGCCGTCGCGTCGGCGTCTCGGCGCGCCGTGTCGCTAGTCCCGGTCGTCGCCCTCCGACAGCACGGCGATGGCCTTCTCGACCGCCCGCCGGGCGCGGGTGAGGCGCCGCTCGTCCACGGGGAGCTCGGTGCCGCCAGCGTCGATCGACTCCCGCAGGCGGACGATGGCGAGGTCGGCGAGCTCCTCGGCGATGGCCTCCAGGCGGGCCCGGATGTCGACCGGTTCGCCGGCCATCAGTCCGGCCCCGCGAGGGCGGCGGCCACGAGCTCGAGCGGGTGGGCGACGGGCACGCCGGCGCCGGCGAGATGCAGCGCGCAGCCCGGGTTGGCGCTGGCGACGATGTCGGGCTCGCACCGGCCGATCGCCGCCAGCTTCCGGGCGCGGATGGCGCCGGCCAGGTCCGGGTGCAGGGCGGCGTAGGCCCCGCCCGCACCGCAGCACAGGCCCTCGTCGTCCAGCTCGAGGACCTCGACGAACGGCGCCAGCACCGTGCGTACGGTCGAATGGGCCCGTTGGACGTGGCGCAGGTGGCAGGGGTCCTGCACGGCCACACGGGGGCGGGGTGCGCCCGCTCGCGGACGGGGCAGGCGATCGATCCGTTCGGCCAGCCACTCGTGCACGTCGTGCACCCGGGCGGCGAAGCGGGCGGCGTCGGGCGTGCCGAGGAGGTGGCCGTAGTCCTTCAGCTGGGCGCCGCAGCCGGCGGCGTCGACCAGGACGGGCGCGCCGCCGGGCAGCGCGGCCATGACCCGGCGGGCCAGGCGGCGGGCGTGGTCGGTGAGGCCGGCGTGCACGGAGAGCGCCCCACAGCAGGCCGCCCCTGCGCCGGGCAGGGCGACCCCGGCACCGGCGGCCTCGAGGACGCGCTGGGCGGCGGCGTGGGCCGGCCGTTGCCAGGCGTCCATGACGCAACCGGTGAACAACCAGACGTCGGTGCCGCTGGCGTGCAGGCGAGGCCGCCGCAGCGGCAGCCGCGGCAGGCCGAAGCGCCGCTGCACGCGCGCCGATACCCCTGGCACCCGTTGGGCGACGGCCAGGGCCGACGACCCGGCGAGGAGCAGGCGATGGTGCCCCAGGGCGGAGTAGCCGAGGCGCTGGACCCGGGGGACGTTGCGATGTTCGGTGGCCAACGTGTGCCGCGTGCCCTCCATGAGCCGGCCGAAGGGCACGGCCGAGGGGCACGCGGTCTCACAGCCCCGGCACTGCACGCAGGCGTCCATGAACGACACGAACTGCTCGTCGGCGTCGGCCCCCTCCCAGTGCACCGCGCGCATGGCGGCGATGCGGCCCCGGGGCGAGGCCGACTCCTCGCCCGTCACCCGGTAGGTGGGGCAGTGGGGCAGGCACAGGCCGCAGGAGACGCAGGCGGCCAGCTCGTCTTCGTCGACGTCCAGCTTCACTTCCCGCGTTCCTACACGGTCCGGCGGTAGCGGGCGACGGCCAGCGGGCCGAACACGGCGAGGATGGCGACTATGCAGGCGAGGGACTTGAGCACCGGCGCCAGCGTCTCCCCGCCCAGACACAGGGCGCGGACGGCGTCGACCGTGAGCGACACCGGGTTGACCTTGTTGTAGGCCTGGAGCCAGCCAGGCATGGTCTCCACCGGGACGAAGGCGTTGGAGGCGAACACCAGGATGGCCAGGATCGGAAAGGACGCCGCCTGGGTGGCTTCGGCGTTGCGGACGCTGAGGGCCACCAGCGCGAAAACCCACGACATGGCGTAGCCGAAGGCCAGGAGCAACAACACCGCCGCGCCGAGCGCGGGCCAGCCGGCGTAGATGTCGAAGCCGACCAGGAACCCCACCACGATCATCAGCACGACGACGAGCAGGTTGCGCACCACGTCGGCGAACGTGCGCCCGGCGAGCACCGCCGATCGGGCGACCGGCAGCGAGCGGAACCGTTCGATGAGCCCCTTGGACAGGTCCTCGGACAGACCGATCCCGGTGTTGATCGCCCCGAAGGTCACGGTCTGGACGAAGATCCCGGGCATCAGGAAGTCGACGTACTCGACCGGTCCCGTGTCCACCGCGCCCCCAAAGACGTAGCGGAAGGTGAGCACGAAGATGATCGGCTGGATCGTCGAGAACACGATGACCTCGGGCACCCGGGTCATCGCCCGCAGGTTGCGCCACGTCATGCTGACGGCGTCGGCCAAGGCCAGGCGCAGGCCGGTGGGCGGCCGGACGGGTGTCGCCGGCGAGATGGCGGTGACGCTCATCGTGGGCTCTCCTCGAGAAATCTCCCGTCGGTCTCGGGAGGCTTGCCCGTGAGCTCGAGGAACACGTCTTCGAGGCTCGGCTCGCGCACTGTCATCGCCTCCGGTTGAAGGGAGGCGGCGTCGAGCAGCCGTACGGCCTCCACCAACGCCGGGCCCGAGTGGCCGACGTGGACTTCGAGCGACCCGTTGTCGGCCCCGGTTCGCACCGGGCCGAGCCCGGCAAGCACGCGGCCGGCCTCGGGGGCCAGCCGCGGCTCGCGCAGCTCGACGTGAATGATGGTCGCCCCGAGGTGCTGCTTGAGCTCGGCGGCGGTGCCCTCGGCGATGACGCGACCGTGGTCGACCACGGAGATGCGATCGGCCAGGCGGTCGGCTTCTTCGAGGTACTGCGTGGTGAGGAGGAACGTGGCCCCCTCGGCCTTCAGCTCTTCGATCACGCGCCACAGCTCGGCGCGCGACCGCGGATCCAAGCCCGTCGTCGGCTCGTCCAGGAACAGCACCGGGGGCCGGTGGACGAGCGCGGCGGCGACGTCGAGACGGCGGCGCATGCCCCCCGAGTAGGTCTTGGTGGGGCGGTCGGCGGCGTCGTCGAGGTCGAAGCGCACCAGGAGCTCCTCGGCCCGGCGAACGCGCTCGGAACGGGCGAGATGCGTGAGCCGGCCGACCAGGAGCAGGTTCTCCCGGCCGGTGAGGTTCTCGTCGACGGCGGCGTACTGCCCCGCCAGCCCGATGCTGGCGCGCACCTGCTGGGGGTGGGCGGCCACGTCGACACCGAGCACCTCGGCGCGGCCGGCGTCGGATCGCAGGATCGTGGTGAGGATCCGCACCGCGGTCGTCTTGCCCGCCCCGTTGGGGCCGAGCAGCCCGAGCACGGAGCCGGCGGGGACGGCCAGGTCGACACCGTCGAGGGCGCGCACGTCGCCGAAGCGCTTGACGAGCCCCTCGGCGACCACGGCGAGACGGTCCATGGCGCGATTCAACTCGTTGCCGGTGGCGGTGGCCGCACCGGCGCCGCCCCGTCGTTCGTTCCGGTCAGGGATCTGCACCTCGGCGGTGCAATCGGCTGCCTCAGGCAGGAATCTGCACCTCGGCACCCACACTCCCGCCGGCGGTAGGCTCCAATCGGCGGCCTCAGGCAGGAATCTGCACCTCGGCACCCACACTCCCGCCGGCGGTAGGCTCGCCGCCGGTTGTCCGAGCCCGCCGCCTCCCTCACCGATCTGGCCCTCGGTGTCGTCACAATCATCCTGGCCTCTCGCCTGCGCGTCCCCCACGTCAACAAGTGGTGGCGCCGGACGATGTGGTGGGCGGGGGTGACGGCGCTGGCGGGGGCCGTGCACCACGGCTTCGTCACGTACTCGCGCACGTGGGCGGGCCCGTCGTGGGCGGTGATCAGCGCCATGGTGGTGGTCACCATCTCGTTCTCCCTCGCCGCCACCGTGCACGACGTGCTCGGACCCGCCCGCCACCGCACGTTCCTGGCCCTGCGATCCCTGAGCCTCGGGGCGTACGCCGTGCTCGCCGCATCCGGGTACTACGGGATGGGGGCCATCCTGGCGTGCGAGGGCGTGACGATGGTGACGATCCTCGTCCTGTGGGCGGTGGCGTTGGAGCGGGGCCACCCGCGGGCGCCGGGGATGATCGTCGCGTTGGGGGCGAGCATGGTGGCCGGGGCCACCAGGGCGCTGCCGGCGCACGTCACCCAGCTCGTGCAGCTCGACCCGGTCTCGGTGTACCACCTCGCCCAGATCTTCGCGATGGTGCTGTTGTGGGCGGTGCTGGTGGCCGACCCGTCGGCCGATCAGGCCAGGTGGCGCTCGAAGAAGGCGCCGATGCGGCGCCACGCGTCGGCCGCCGACGGCTCGTGGGCACCGCCGTGGAGCCCGGTCACGGTAGACAGGGCCCGCACCGACACGGGGTAGGGCCGGACGCTCAAGAAGCTGTGCCCGGCGTCGGGGTACACCTTCACGTCGTGCTCGATGCCGAGCCGCGTGAGGGCCGCCTCCAGGCGCTCGGGGTGGCCCCGCAGCGTCCGGTCGCGCCCGCCGTAGGAACCGACGACCGGGCAGGCCCCGGCCAGGGCGCGCTCGGCGTCATCGGGCACCTCGCCGTAGTTGACGCTGGCGGCCGCGAAGTCGTAGCGGGGCGCCGACGCGAGGGCGAAGCCGCCGCCCAGGCAGAACCCGATCACGCCCACCTTGCCGGTGCAGTCCGGGCGGGCCACCAACGAGCGGCGGGCGGCGTCGATGGCGTCGAAGAACCTCCCCGACCCGGCGTGGAGCTCGGCCATCGCCCCTCGCATGCAGCGCCACCACCGCTCGCCGCCGAAGAAGTCGGGGGCCAGCGCCAGATAGCCCAGGGCGGCGACGCGATCGGCGAGGGCGCGGATGTTGTCGTCGAGCCCGAAGGACTCGTGGATCACGACGACCCCGGGCCACGGCCCCGCGCCGTCGGGCGGCTTCAGGTAGCCGGGCGTCTCGTCGGGGGGCGACATGGTGTCGGCATCTCCGGGGCGGTCACCAACTGCTCGCCACCGCCAGCTCCTCGGATCGCGGGCCGGAGCCATCGACCCAGCTCACCGTGCAGCGCGTGACGACGGCGTCGTCGCACACGGTCTCGTACGCCAGGCGCTCGCTGTCTTCGACCGCGAGCCGAGGGATGACGGTGGTGCCGTTGAGATCGGTCCGCCGGCCCACGAGGTGGGGCGTCCAGGGATCGTCGGCCGTCGCGACGAGCGCCACCTCGATCGACGACGCCTCGCCCGGACCGCGGTTGCACACGACCAGCTCATAGCCGTAGAAGTCACGACCGAACCGGCTGGCCACGCGCGTGCGCTCGCAGTGCACGCACAGCTCGGCCGTTTCTGCAGCGCCACGTGACATACCGCCCCGACCTTTCCGGGCGTTCGAAGCTGGCCCAACCCTCGCTGCTGAAGGTTGCCGCGAGCGTAACCCGACCGGCCGGGGGCAGGGCCAACCGGGCCGACGAAAGCGCAGGGGCGGCGACCACGGGGCGTGCCGTGCAGCCACCACGGACGTGCGGCGCGTCGTCGTGACGCCGCCATGATGGCCGGCCGGACTGCCGAAAGGGACCGCGATGACCACGCTCACCGCCATGGACGAGCACCTCGCCCACCAGTTGCCCGAGCCGCTCCCGAACACCGTCGTGCACCACCCGCACTGGCGGGAGAGCTACTTCTTCATCGCCCACCCGCGCCACGAGCTCGGAGACGTCGTGATCCTCACCATGGCGACCTACCCGCAGCGCGACGAGATGGACTCCTTGCAGATGGGGAACGTCGCCGGCCAGACGCTGGGCGGCCGCCATGCCCGCCCCTTCGGCGGCGACCCGCACACGCCCGATGTCGGCCCGGCGCGCGTCGAGATCGTCCGACCGTACGAGGAGGTCCGCCTGTGGGCCGACCCCGACACCTGCGCCATCGGCATGGACCTCACGTTTCGAGCCCGCACCAAGGCGTACGGGCTGCGGCGGGGAACGATGCGGGCGGGCCACGAGCTGATCTGGGATCAGAGCCACATGTTCCAGTCGGGCCGCTACGACGGCACCTACACGGCCGACGGGCGCACCTACGAGGTGCGGGACTGGTGGGGGCAGCGGGACCATTCGTGGGGGGTACGTGACCATGGCCGGTGCCCTCTGTGGCTGTGGTTCCAGGTGCAACTGCCCGACGGCTTCCTGGGTGTCTGGCACTGGGAGCTGGCCAACGGCGCCGTCGTCTACAGCGACGGGTGCTGGGCGCCCGCCGACGGTGGTGTCCCTGTGCCGCTGATCGGGTTCCAGCACGAGGTCGAATGGACGACGGCGCACGGCCGGGCCGCCGTGTACGGCGAGCACGGTGAGGACGTCGCCGGACTGCGCGGGGCGGCGACCTTCGTGCTCGAGGGCGGCCGGAGGGTCGTGGTGGAGGCCGACGGACGCTTCGACCGCCCCTACGAGCCGGTCCACCGCGGCGGGCTCAGCCAGATGCGGGTGACGACCGACGACGGCCGGCGCGGAACGGCCATCTTCGAGGTCACGGGCGCCCACCACCACCGCTACTTCCCCGCCGCCACCGTCCCGGGCGGGCTGCCGGGCTGACCCGGGCCCGGCCTCGCGCGACACCGCCGGGCGGAGCCGCAGCGGTTCAGTCGGGCGGGCCGACGACCCGGTCGAGCACCGGCGCGCCTCTTCGCCATCGCGACGCCGGACGTAGAGCCGCCGTCCGGCCGAGCCGTCCCCCGTCCCGCCAACGCGCTTCTGTACGCGCTCGGCGGGCGCTCCGCCCGGTTTTGGCGTACTGAAGCGCGACTCAGGGGACAGGAGGCCGAGGCGGCCGTCCGGCGGCGCCTAGCATCGCCCGGATGACCATCCCGGCCCAGGCGGAACGGCAGGCGCTGTGCGACGAGTTCGAGCGGGTGGGCCCCGACGCGCCCACCCTGGACGAGGGGTGGACGACCCGGGACCTGGCCGCGCACCTGGTGGTGCGGGAGCGGCGGCCCGACGCGGCCGTCGGGATCTTCGGCGGGCCGTTGGCCCGGCGCCTCGAACGGGTGCAGAGCGAGGTGGGGGCCAAGCCGTGGAGCGAGGTGGTCGGCCTGGTGCGGTCGGGGCCGCCGCGGTGGTCGCCGATGGCCCTCGCCCCGGTGGACGCGGCCACCAACACGGTGGAGTTCTTCGTGCACCACGAGGACGTGCGCCGGGCGCAGCCGGGGTGGGCGCCGCGGACGCTCGACGGCGAACTGGAGGCGGCGCTGTGGCGGTCGCTCAGCCGCACGGGCAGGATGGTCGCCCGGCGGGCCCCGGTGCCCTTCGACGTCACCACCCCCGACGGCCGGCGCCTCACAATGAAGCGGGGGGAGGCGCCCCTCACCGTGTCGGGTCCGGTGGGCGAGCTGGTGATGTTCGTCAACGGTCGTCAGAGCGAGAGCCGCGTCGACGTGATCGGTCCCGACGATCGCGTCGCCGCCCTGCGCACCGCCCGCCTCGGCTTCTGACCGGTTTGCACCCTCAGCGGGCACGGAGACCCTTGAGCGCGGCAACGCTCAGGCGGCGAGGGGGTCGCGGCCGGGGTTGAGGCGCCCGGCGGGGTCGAAGCCGGCCTTCACCCGCCGGTTGAGCTCGGCCACCACCGGGTCCACCGGCGGCGGCCAGGGCCAGGGCCGGTCGAGGTGCACCACACCGACGCCGACCTCGGCCACGAACCGGCCCTCGACCGTGGCCGGCAGCGACGCCAGCGCCGAGGGCGCCAGTGACGCTCGCCCCCCGGCGGGCAGGGCTGGAGGCCCGTCCACCTCGGGCAGCCCGGCCAGGGCAGCCTGGTCGGCTACGTCGGCGGGGTGGCCCTCGAGGCACACCCACGTCACCTCGCCGTCCCACAGCACCGAGGCCGGCCGGTGGAGCCGGGCCAGCAGCGCGAACGGGTCGGCCGGGCCCGCCCGCCACGACCGCGCCGCCGGCAGGGGCCGGGTGCGCAGGATCACCTCGCCCACGAACCCCAGCGTGCCCAGCGAGCCCACCAGGAGCCGGCACAGGTCGTACCCGCTGACGTTCTTCACCGTCGGCCCGCCGGCGCTCACCACCTCCCCGCCGGCACCCACGTAGCGCGCCTGCAGGACGGCGTCGCGCACCGGCCCCCGGCCCAGCCGCCGCACCCCGGCCCGCCCCACCGCCAGGGCACCGCCCACCGTGCCGCCGGGGGGCAGGGCCACCTCCTGGCCCCGCTCCGCCAGCGCCGCCGCCAGCTCGTCGACCGGCGTGCCCGCGCCGCAGCGCACCGTCATCTCCTCGGGCTCGTACCGCTCGATACCGGCCGGCGCGGCCACGACCCGCGCGTCCGCATCCACGGCACCGCCCACGGCCCAGCGCGACCGCGTCCCGGCGCACGCCACCGGCCCGTCCGTGCCCACGGCGGCGGCGAACGCGCTCAGATCCATGTGCCCTCGGGCGGCGCCCCGAGCCGGGCGATCTCACCGCAGCTCGCCCCCGAGGGCAGCACCTTGGTGGGGTTGGCGACGCCGTCGGGGTCGAAGGCGCAACGCAGCCGGGCCTGGTGGTCGAGGTCGACGGCCGAGAACATGAGCGGCATGTAGTCCCGCTTCTCGAGACCGATGCCGTGCTCGCCCGACAGCACCCCACCGGCGGCCACGCTGGCCGTGACGATCTCCCGGCCGGCGGCGTGCACCCGTTCGACCACCCCGGGCTCGCGCCGGTCGTACACGAGCAACGGGTGCAGGTTCCCGTCGCCGGCGTGGAAGACGTTCATCACGATGAGGTCGTGCCGCTGGGCGATGGCGTACACCTGCTCGAGCACCTCGACCAGCTTCGAGCGGGGCACCACCGTGTCGTGCAGGTAGTAGTTCGGCTTGACCCGGGCGATGGCCCCGAACGCGCCCTTGCGCCCCTTCCAGATGGCGGTGCGCTCGGCCACGTCGGCCGCCACGCGTACGCCCCGCGCGCCGTACGCACGGGCGATGACGGCGACCCGCCCGGCCGCGTCCTCCACGTAGCCGGGGAGACCATCGACTTCGATGATGAGCACCGCCTCGGCATCGGTGGGGAAGCCGGCGTGGGCGTAGGCCTCCACCGCCGCGGTGATGCGCCGGTCCATCATCTCCATGGCCGCCGGCACGATGCCCGCGGCGATCACGGCTCCCACGCAGGCGGCGCCGTCGCGCGTCCGCGAGAAGTCGGCCAGCAGCGTGCGCACCGCCGCCGGGTTGGGCGTGATCCGCACGGCGATGCGCGTCGCCACCCCCAGCGTGCCCTCGCCGCCCACGAAGGCCCCCCGGAGGTCGAGGCCCGGCGGTTCGGGGTCGACGCCGCCCAGCAGCACCACCCGCCCATCGGTCAGCACCACCTCGACGGCCACCACGTGGGTGCTCGTGACCCCCTCGGCCAGGCAGTGCGGGCCCCCCGCGTTGGTGGCCACGTTGCCCCCCACCGAGCAGCTCTGCTGGCTGGACGGGTCGGGGGCGAAGTGGTAGCCGAGGGGCAGGAGCGCCCGGGTGAGGTCGAGGTTGAGCACTCCGGGCTGCACCCAGGCCACCCGATCTGCGACGTCGACCTGAAGGATCCGGGTCATCTTGGCCGTGACGATCACGACGGCGCCCGCCTCGGGCACGGCGCCCCCCGCCAGCCCGGTGCCCGAGCCTCGGGGCACGATGGGCCGCCCGTGGCGGCGGGCGGCCCGCACACACGCCTGCACCTCCTCGGTGGACACGGGCAGGCAGACGACGGCGGCAGCCCCCTCCATGGTGGACGCGTCCCGTTTGTAGAGGCCGACCTCGACGGCGCCCGAGCGCACCCGGTCGGGGGCGAGGGCCGCCTCCAGGTCGGCCACCAGCGCGGCGTCGGCGGCGGCGGCGGGCGCCACCCGGATGTGGCCCACCACCCGACGGTAGCTCCCGCCGCCAGATCCAACTGGCCGTTACCTTGGGGCACGCCCGCAGCGCGACGCCCCACAGTGCGACCTCTCACGGATCGGCAGTTCACCCAGCCCCTTGCCATTCGGGCGTTGGTGGGCGAGGCCTTGGGGGGCCTCACCGTCGTCCCCCGCGCGGACGGGCCCGCTCCCCCACCAGTCGCCGCCGGGTTGGAGGCGTCGACGGGCTACCGGGGTGGGGTGGAGCCGTGAGCGTCGAGGTCGCCCGGATCTACGGAGGTCCCGACGGCGCACCGGCCTATCGCGTGCTGGTGGACCGCCTGTGGCCGCGTGGGGTGGCCAAGGCCGACGCCGCCCTCGACGAGTGGGCCCACGACGTCGCCCCGAGCACGGACCTGCGCCGTTGGTACGGGCATGATCCCGCTCGGTTCGACGAGTTCGCGGCGCGCTACCGGGCCGAGTTGCGCCACCCACCGGGCGCGGAGGTCGTCGCCCGGTTGCGCGGCCGGGCGAGGACCGGGCGCGTCGTCCTCGTCACCGCGACGCGCGAGGTGGACCACTCGGCGGCGTTCGTGCTGTCCGAGGTGCTGCGGTCGTCGTCGCCGTCGACCAGGTGACCGCCCGCGACCGCTACTCGGCCACCTCGAAGGTCACACCCATGCGCTCGTACGTGGTGGCCGCCCGACGGTCGCGCGTGACGAGGGTGGCGCCGGCTCGCGCCGCCGTGGCGCCAACGAGGGCGTCGTACACGGCCCCGCCCCGCACACCGGCCGCCGCCGCCCGCTGCAGCAGCCGCCGGTGCTCACTGGCGGGCAGGGTGAGGTACGGCGCGGGGAAGGCGGCGGCGAGCAACAGCCACGCGTCCTCGGCCCCGACACGGTGGGGCGGGGGGAGCCGCGTGAGCACGGAGAACACCTCGACCGAGCAGTGCGCCGGGAGGCGCGGGTGGCCGACGAGCAGGGAGCGGCCGACCGCATGGGCGACGTGCCAGGACGACACACCCGCCACGACCACGCTGGTGTCGACCGCGATCACCGACGCACACGTTCGAGGGTGTCGCGCACGAGCTCGTCGGTGAGGGGCGGGACGTCGTCGTCGACCACCGCCACGAGGTGCCCGTCGACCCGTTCCAGGCGGGCGGGACGGCCGGCCGCCTCGATCTCGATGCGGCCATCGCGCTCGTCGATGTCGATGGGCCGGCCGGCCACCAAGCCGGCACGGTCGCGCAGTTCCTTGGGGATCACCACTCGCCCGGCAGCGTCGATGGTGGTCTGCATGGCAAGAGCCTACCATTGGAGCTGCCATCAGGAGGGGGGAGTAGGGTCACGCTGGTGCCCGTGCCCGCGGACCGCCACGAGTGGCTCAGCTTCGAAGACCCCCACGAGGAACGGACGTGGGTCTTCGACGTCACCTTCCTCACCTCGGGGTGGAGGTGCATCTACGGGTGCGGCTGCCAGGGCGTGCTCAGCGAACCGGCGGCCGAGCTGGCCCAGGGCTGCTGCAGCTACGGCGCCCACTTCGTGGACGACGACGACGTGGCCCAGGTGCAAGCGGCGGCGGCCCGCCTCACCGCCGCCCAGTGGCAGTTCAAGCGCCGGGCGCGGGGTGGGTTCCTGGCCGTCGACGGCGAGGGCACCCGCACCACCAAACTGGTCGACGACGCCTGCATCTTCCTCAACCGGCCCGGCTTCGCCGCCGGGGCCGGCTGCGCCCTCCACGTGGGCGCCCTCCAGGCGGGTGAGCGGCCCCTTGACTGGAAGCCCGACGTGTGCTGGCAGCTCCCGTTACGCCTGCAGGAGCACGTCGACGACTACGGCCACGTCACCTCGACGCTGCGGGAGTGGAAGCGTCGCGACTGGGGCGCCGGGGGGCTCGAGTTCGCCTGGTGGTGCACGGAAGCGCCCGAGGCGTTCGCCGCCGCCGCCGCCCACCGACCCGTGTGGGTCGCCCTCCGGGATGAGATCGTCGAGCTGGTCGGCGCCGAGATCTACGAGCTGATGGCGGCCGAGCTGCGCCGCCGGGCGCGGCGCACCCTGCTGCCCCACCCCGCCCTGCGCCGCGCGCCGCAGCCGCAACCGGCCGCCCCCGTGGCGGTCAGGGGCAGTCGGGGTCGATGATGTCCCAGGTCTCGTCGGCGCTGAACCCCGGGATCGTCGTGTTGTGGTCACCGGGCGACGGCGGGGGCGCCGGCGGGTACGGCGGGTAGGGCGACACCGACGCGCCGCCGGGAGGCGCCTGCCACAGGGCCAGACTGTCCTCCGGCGGGGCCGCCGGGTCGGGGGCGGCGCCGCCCAGGTGGGCGGCCCACAGCTGCTGGCGGAGCCGCTGGACCTGCCCGGGGGCGCCCTGGTCCCCGAAGGCCACACCCACCTCGGAGTCGTGGCGAAAGCCGCGTCGGTTGACGTTGGCCGAGCTCACCACCGCCACCTGGTCGTCGACGATCCACACCTTGGCGTGGATGAAACCGTGCCCGACCAGCACCGCCACCTTGCCCATGTGGGGCGCCAGGTGGTCGAGGAACCGCTTGTGCCGCTCCCACGCCTGGTGCAGCTCGCCGTTCACCGTGTCGCTGTGGCAGATGACGATGACCAGAGCCCGCAGCCGGGGCAGGGCGGCGGCCAGCCGGGCGGCGACCTCCTCGTCCACCAGGTACTGGTCCTCGAGGTAGATGAACCGCTCGGCCTTGGCGATGGCGTGGAACACCTGGTCCCGGATCGCCTTGCTGCCGGCGGGCGCGAAGGGGTACGGCGGCGTGCCCGGAGTGCGGCCCAGCCCGGCGAACTGGCGGGGGTCGCCGAAGGTGGCGACGATGCGTGCCCGCTGCGGCGCCACCGCGACCGCCTCGGCGGCCCGCGACGGCCCGGGCGGCAGCGCCGGCAGGGTGACGCCGGTGCTGGCGGCCGCCGGATGGTCGTTCCCGCGGTGGGCAAGCAGGTCGTAGAGGTGGGCGGCGGCGGGCCCGTCGAGCTGCGCCTGCACGTCGTGGAGCGGGTCGCTGGTGGCGAGCGACGAGCGGTTGGGGTTGATGTCGATCCCGCCGCACCAGGCCGTGGTGCGGGTGCCGTCGAACACGACCCATGCCTTCTGGTGATGGATACCGATCTGCACCGGGCCGAGCCGGGACGTCAGGGCGCCGGGGACCACGTGGTGCAGCACCCAGTCGTCGTGGATGGCCGCGCCGTTGGGGAGGGCGTTCACAAAGGCCACGGCGGCAGTGTTGTCGCCCGCCACGGGCCGGAACTTGGTGACGCCCAGGTCGATCTCGGGGAAGTGGGCCAGCAGGGCGCGCACGCGGGCCCCGCGGCCGGCGGCGGCCGTGAGGGCGTCGCCCACGCTCAGGCCGGGCCGCAGCGGCGTGTTCGGGTGGAAGTCCCAGCCGCTGATCAGGACGAGGGCGGCCTCGGTGACGCACCGATCGAGGGCGTCGGCCAGGCTGGCGAAGGCGGCGTCGCCCGAGACGTGGGCGACCACGCTGCTCGTGCTCACCTCCGACGACCACCCGTCGAGCGGCGGGCCCAGCCACTCGTCCAGCACGCGGGAACGGTCGGGGTCGGGGTCGATCGTCACCGGCGTGGCCCCGTCGCGGGCGGTCTGCAGGGCGTCGAGGCGCAGCACGGTCTGGGGCCCCACGTCGTCGACCACCGAGCCCTCGGGCACGTGCAGCTCGTCGACCTTGAACTTGTGGACGGCGGCGGCCGTCTCCCGCCCGTACACACCGTCAGCCCCGGAGGCGGGCAGGCACCCAGGGTCCCAGTCGAGCAGCGCCAGCTGCACCTTCTTCACCGCCGGGTCACGCTGGTGGCGAATGCGGGAGATGCGGTCGTGGTCGTCGGCGACGGCCTGCAGCAGAGGGTCGCCGCGGAACAGGTTCGAGGTCAGCACCCCGGGAACGTACGGAGCCGGCCGCCGGGCGTCATCCGTGGCGCGTACGGAACGGCCGGCGGCCCGCGCCCGCCGGCCAGGCGTCAGCCCCGCTTGGCCCGGCGCCGCCGGTCGGCCTCGGCCAGGAGGCGCTTGCGGATGCGGATGGCCCGGGGCGTCACCTCGACCAGTTCGTCGTCGGCGATGAACTCGATGGCCGTCTCCAGCGTGTGCACCCGCGGCGGGGCCAGCTTCACCGTCTCGTCGTGGCTGTGGGTGCGCATGTTCGTCTTCTCCTTGGCCCGGATGGCGTTCACCACCATGTCGTCGGGCCGCGATGACTCGCCGATCACCATGCCCTCGTACACGACGTCGCCGGGCCCGACGAACAGCTCGCCTCGCAGTTGGAGGTTGTCGAGGGCGTAGCCGGTGGCCTCGCCCCGCCGGTCGGCGAGCATCGCCCCGCCGGTGCGGTGGGGCAGCTCGCCCGCCCACGGCGTCCAGCCGGCGTGGTGCTGGTGCAGCAGGGCGGTGCCCCGGGTGGCGGTGAGCAGCAGGCTGCGGAAGCCGATCAGGCCCCGGGCGGGGGCCTCGAAGGTGACGATGGTGCGGCCGGCGTCGCCGGGGCGCAGGTCGGTGACCCGGCCCTTGCGGGGGGCGAGGGCCTGGGTGACGGTGCCCACGTGCTCGTCGGGGACGTCGCACACGCCCCGCTCGAGGGGCTCGTGGCGCCGGCCGTCGAGCTCCCGGGTGATGACCTCGGGCCGGCTCACCTGCAGCTCGTAGCCCTCGCGCCGCATGGACTCGATGAGCACGGCCAGCTGCAGCTCCCCCCGGCCGGCCACCTCGATGATGTCGGGGGAGTCGGTGTCGTGGAGCTTGATCGACACGTTGCCCAGCACCTCCCGGTCGAGCCGCTCGCGCAGGTGGCGGCTGGTGAGGTAGGTGCCGTCGCGCCCGGCCAGCGGACTGGTGTTCACGCCGAAGGTCATGCGCAGCACCGGCTCGTCGACGGTGAGCCGGGGCAGCGGTCGGGGGTCGGCGGGGTCGGCGATGGTGTCGCCGATCTCGACCTCGGGGAAGCCGGCCACCACGAACAGGTCGCCGGCCCCCAGCTCGTCGACCTCGGCCCGCCCGATTCCCCGGAAGGCCATGAGCTGGGTGAGGCGCCGGGTGAGAGCGGGGCGGCCCTCGCCCGTCTCCTCCTCGCACAGGGCGACGGTCTCGCCCCGGCGCAGCACCCCGTTCACCACCCGGCCGATGGCCAGGCGCCCGAGGTAGTCGCTGGCGTCGAGGTTGGTGACCAGCGCCTGCAGCGGCGCGTCCGGGTCGCCCCCGGGCGCGGGGACGGTGGCGAGGACGGCGTCGAGCAGGGCCGAGAGGTCGTCGCCCTCGGTGGGCACGCCGATGCCGGCGATGGTGTGCCCGTCCCGGGCGACGGCCGACACGACGGGGAAGTCGAAGTGCTTGGGGTCGGTGGCCAGGTCGACGAACAGCTGCTCGACCTCGTCGAGCACCTCCTTCGGGCGGGCGTCGGCCCGGTCGACCTTGTTGACCACCACCACGGCGGGCAGGTCGAGGGCGAGGGCCTTGGACAGCACGTAGCGCGTCTGGGGCAGGGGCCCCTCGGCGGCATCGACGAGGAGGATGATCCCGTCGACCAGGGCCAGCGCGCGCTCGACCTCGCCCCCGAAGTCGGCGTGCCCGGGCGTATCGACCAGGTTGATGCGAGTGCCCCGCCAGGTGATGGAGGCCGCCTTGGCGAAAATCGTGATGCCCCGCTCGCGCTCTTGATCGCCTGAGTCGAGGACCCGGTCGACGACGGCCTGGTGGGCCCCAAACACCCCCGTGGCGCGCAGCAACGCGTCGACCAGCGTGGTCTTGCCGTGGTCGACGTGGGCGACGAGCGCGACGTTGCGGAGCGGGTTAGAGCTCAGGCGGCCTCGACGTCAGTGCTCGTCATCGCCCGCCATCATCGTCGTGCGTCTTCATCCGCCCTCTTCATCAGCCCTCTTCATCGGGCTCGTCGTCGTCTTCGAAGGTGACGCCGTATTTCTCGGCCAGTGCGGCGTACTCGTCGTCCTCGGACGCGACGTCGGTCTCCAGCGGGCGCGGTTGCCAGCCTCCGAAGGCGGCGGGACCCGACTGCTTCAGCTTGCGCGCTTCTTCGAAGCGGCGGTGACGACCCTTCTTCACGGCAGGGCTCCGGTGCTAGCGAGATGACATCGAGGAGACATCCTAGCCGCCCACCCTCGAATTCCCTGGCATCCACCGGGCCGGCGGCGGCGGGCCGGGACGGCGCGACTCAGAGGGACAGCAGCCGGAGGCCCCCCCGCCCAGCGCCGTCGAAGGCCAGGGCGGCTTCGCCGCGCACCAGCCGGACGATGGCGTCGCCCACCAGCTCGGCCCGCCATCCGGTGGCCAATCGGGCCCGCGGGTGTCCGGCCAGCAGGTCCACGATGTCGGCCCGGGTGGCGAGCAGGCCGGGGTCGATCTCGACGTCGCGAGCGTGCTGGCTGAGCCAGGCCGCGATCAGGGCCACGGCGGGCCGCAGTCGCCGGTCGATGTCCTCGGCACGCGACTCGGGGGCGGCGGTCGGCTCGCTGGAGGCGCCCGCCTGCACCACCGCCAGCAGTTCCTCGGACAGTGAGCCGCGGGTGTAGCGCTCGTCCAGCCCGCGCACGGCCCGCAGGTCGTCGGCGCTGCGGGGCAGGCGCTGGGCCAGGCCCACGATAGCCAGGTCGGGCAGCACGAAGCGGGCCGGGGTGTCGGCCGCCATCGCCCGCCGCTCCCGCCACGCCGCCAGCGCCTGGGCGGCGCCCCGGGCCCGGCCGCGCAGGTGGCGCACGTCCTTCAGCCTCGTCCACGCCTGGTCGGGAGTGCCCGGGCCGGTGGGACGGCTCCGCAGCTCCTCGCACTCGTCCAGGGCCCAGGCCAACCGGCCCCGCTCGCTGAGCTGGGCGACGAGCACGTCGTGCAGCTCGAGCAGGTGCTCGACGTCGGCGATGGCGTAGGCCGTCTGGGCGTCGGTGAGGGGGCGGCGCAACCAGTCGGTGAGGCGCTCGCCCTTGGGCAGGCGCACGTCGAGCTCGGCGGCCAGCAGGTTCACCAGCGAGGGGCTGGCGTGCCCCACGAACCCCGCCGCCACCTGGGTGTCGAACAGCCGGGCGGGCACGGTGCCGCAGGCCCGGCCGAGCACCTCGAGGTCCTGCTGGGCGGCGTGCAGCACGGCTAGACCGTCGCCGTCGAGCACCTTGGCCAGCGGGCGCAGGTCGAGCGGGAGTGGGTCGATCACGGCCGTGCCCGCCCGCCACGCCACCTGGACCAGGGCGATCCGGGGGTAGTAGGTGCGCTCGCGGTGGAACTCGGTGTCGAGGGCGTACACGGGCTGGTCGACGAGCTCGTCCACGAGGGCGTCGAGCGCGCCGGCGTCGGCGACCCAACGGTGGTGGACGGCGGCCCTCACCCCGGTTGGTCGCCGGTGACGACCGCGCGCCCGCTGTCGATCCAGGCCAGCGTGCCCCCGGCCACGTTGACCACCTCGCGGCCCTGGGCGGCCAGGAACTGGGCGGCGCGCAGGCTGCGGCCGCCGGTGCGACAGACGACGTGCAGGGGCGAGGCGACGGGGATCTCGGCCAGCCGGTCAGGCACCTCGGCCAGCGGGATGAGCACGGCCGAGGGGACATGGCCCTCGACGTACTCGTCGGGCTGGCGCACGTCGACGACCACGCCGCCGGCGGCCAGGCGCTCGGCCAGCTCGTCGACCGTGACCTCGGAGACGGGCGTGCTGTCGGGCACGAGCGCACGCTACCGCCGCCGGTCACAGATCCCCGGGGCGGTTGACGTTGCGCAGGGCCGCCAGTGGGGCGGCGACCTCGGCTCGCACCAGCTCGGCCAGGGCGGCGTGCACGGCCCGCTCGCCGGCGGCGTAGGCCCGTTCGAGAGCGGGGCGGGCCCGCCGGCGCCAGGCGCCGCACAGGGGTTCGAGCCGGTCGGTGCGGGCGAGGGCGACGTCGGTGGCGTCGTCGGCGCCGAGGGCGGCGACCAGTGCGCCGACCACCGCCGGGGTGAGCTCGGGCAGGTCGGTGGCCACCACCACGGTCACCGGTTCGGGGCTCTCGGCCAGGGCGGTGAGGAGGCCGCCCAGGGGCCCCTCGCCGGGATCGCGGTCGGGTCGCCAGTCGAGGCCGAGGGCCCGCAGGCGGGGGCCGTCGCCCCCGATGGCGACGACGCGGGCCGCCCCGGCGGCGGTGAGCACGCCGGCCAGGCGCACCGCCAGGGGGACGCCGCCGACGGCGAGCAACGCCTTGTCCACGCCCGGCCCCATCCGCCGGCTGGCGCCTCCCGTGAGCACCGCCCCGGCGAAGGCCAACCCGGTTTGCACCCTGAGCGCCAATAGTGGGCCTTCAGGGTGCAAACCCGTCAGCCGCCGTAGGACATGCGGGTGTCCTCCATGCGCAGGACCTCGGTGTCCTCGGGCTGCTGGAAGGCGGCGTCGACGATCTCGCCCAGGAACAGCGTGTGCCCGCCGACGACGACGCGCTCACGCACCTCGCAGTCGAGGTAGGCGACCGCCTGGTCGAGGATGGGCGCGCCGGTGAGGCCGTCGCGGTAGGCGAAGCCGTTGAGCGTGCGGGCGGCCCGGTCGACCTCCACCGGCTTGGTGAAGCGCCGCACGATGGCCCGGTCCTCCCGGCTGATCACGTTGAGGCTGAACACCCCGGACGCCTCGATCAGCTCGTGGGTGAAGGCGCTGCGCTCGACGCCGATGGCCACCCACTTCGGGTCGAAGCTCACCTGGGTGGCCCAGTTCAGGGTCATGGCGTTGCGCCGCTCGCCCCGGTCGGTGCTGCCCACCACGTAGAGGCCCGAGGGCATCGTCCACAGCACCCGGCGGCGGAGCCGGTCGTAGGCGTCACGGGCCTCGTCGTCGTCGGGCACCGACGGCGGGAAGGGGCCGACGGGGCCGGTACCTCCGGGGGCGGCCATGGCCGCACGCTACGCCCAGGGATCCGCCGGGAAGGCGCCGGGAAGGCGCCGGGAGGTCGCCGGGAGGTCGCCCGGAAGGCGCCCGGAAGTCGCCCGGAAGGCGCCCGGAAGGCGCCCGGAAGTCGCCGGGAAGGCGCCGGGAAGGCGCCGGGAAGTCTCG
>JBIOZN010000218.1:0-5223 GCA_044871175.1 Acidimicrobiales bacterium
TCGGCCGGTACCGGGGTGGGCATCGGCGAGCGGTCGCGCTTGGAGCGGGGCAGGTCGTACTTGATCGGTCCCTTCCGCCACAGCACCACCAGGCCGATGACCCCGAGCAGGCTCAGGAAGTAGCCGAGGTAGTCGGTGCCCACGTAGCCGTAGTGGAGGGTGACGTTGTTGGCCGTGGGGATGACGACCATCAGGTTGGGGGCCACCCGGTACGGGCCCTCGGCGCCCGAGACCTCCCAGTTCGGGAAGTAGGACACCTTGACCAGCACCGGTACGCCCACCTGGTCGACCCGGAACGACAAGCCCTGGTCCTTGGTCTGCACGTCGCTGATCGCCACCGGCGGCAGCGGCACCTGCTCGGGCTCGGGGTCGAGGGCCACGACGGGCAGGGTGGTGGACCCCACCGGCGTCGGTTGCGTGACCGTGGTGCCGACCCGTTGCCAGCCGTCGGGGCCGTCGGCCGCGGGCACGACGTCGTAGCCGTCGGGGTTCTGGAAATAGCTCGTGGCCATGGCCAGCCAGTCGTCGCGGCTGTCGAGGCCCTCGACCACTACCGGCTGGTAGCGCAGCGACGTGACCAGCGCACCCTGGCCGGCGATCTCGTAGACGTGCCACGGGCCCGTGGTGGCCACCGCGGTGAGGTCGGGATTGCGGTCGGCCTGGGCCACGATCGAGGGGCTGTAGGCGAGGTAGTAGCGCACGCCCAGGGCCTTGGCCTCCTCGACGCCCTTGGCCACGTCGGCGTTCTCGTAGCGCAGCCGCCGCACCGGGTTGGACGACTGCTCGGACAGGGCGGCGGCCGTGAGGAAGTGATAGGGCGTCGTGCCCGAGGCCTCGAAGAACAGGCCCTCCATCGACCCGATGCAGCCGTCGGTCCAGAACGGCAGCAGCATCAGGGCCATGGGCGTGCCGTACTTGTCGAGGTCGTTGTTGTTCTCCCACAGCGCCCGGCCGCATCCCCGCTGCTGCCCGAGCTGCTTCATCGTCGACACCACGCCGTAGTACTCGCCGTAGGCGGCCTTGCCCTGGTACCCCCGGTAGTTCCAGTCGGCCCAGTTGTCCACGAAGCCGGGCTTGGTGTTGGTGCCCCAGGTGTACCCGAGCGGGCCCCACTGGTACCCGTAGCGGGTCTCCGTGCTCCCGTCGACCGTGACCGTGCGCGTCACCTGGCGGCCGCCGGGCAGGATCTGCAGCTGCATGGCGAGGAGCAGCAGCACCAGCAGGCTGCCGCCGACGGCCGTGAGCAGGCGGGTGCCCCGCTCGCTGCGCTCGAGCACCGCCTGTCGCCAGGGCGCGTCCACCTCCACCGCCCCCCAGCGCATGGCGCGCCGGTCGGCGGCCGCCTGGGCCTCGAGGCCGATGTACCGGCCGACGAGCAGCGCCACCTCCACCACGCCGATGGCGACCAGGAAGTAACGGCACAGGTACAGGAACGGCAGCAGGCGGGCGTTCCACAGCATCCCCTGGGGCTGCAGCGGCACCCAGGCCATGTAGATCGCCACCATCGCGGCCAGGGCGATGCCCAGCCGGCGCCGGCGCACGATCGAACCCACCAACCCCACGACGGCGAGCACGAACAGCACCCGGTCGGTCCAGACCGGCTGGGGGAACAGCATCTGCCAGTAGTCCTCCCGGCGCTCGTAGGCCATGTCGGTCATGTACTTGTGGCCGAGCAGGAACGGGACCATCCAGAAGGCGGTGAGCAGGGCGCCGATCCCGCCCACGACGGCGGCGTAGGCGGCGCTGCGGCGCCGGCCCGCGCGCGACAGGTCGGCGTAGGTCAGGAAGAAGACGACGGTGCCGACGCTGAGGAAGGCCATGGCCACGATGCCGTGGCAGAGGGCCGACAGCGCCAGCACGACGGCGGTGGTGACCGGGTGCCCGCCCCCCGAGCGCAACCCGTGGGCGAGGAGGCCGAGGTAGAGCACGCCGAGGCTGAGGGCGATGGAGAAGCTGAACTCGCCCGCCATCGTCGAGGCGATGTTCCCGCCGTAGATCGTAAACGTCTCGTCGAACAGGAACACGACGGTGGTCATCGCCAGCAGGCCGGGGATGGGGAAGCGCGTCCCCCCGAGGCGCCCCAGCGCCCATGCCGCCACCGGCAGCGCGGCGATACCCAGCACGGACACGAGCTTCAGGGCGACCCCGTAGGGGACGACGAGGTCGACGAGCACGACGAGCAGCGCCGGGACGACCATGTAGAAGCGGTACATCGGAAAGCCGGCGTACCAATCGGGCGCCCAGCCCGACAGCCGGAAGTGCGGCAGCAGGTGGTCCCGCAGGTAGGCCGGCCCCCACACGTGGGCCCCGAAGTCGCCGCCCGCCGGCGTGGTGTCGCGCAGGATGAGGCTGGGGTGCAGCCGGCTCAACGTGAACCCGACGGCGGTGACGACCATCGCGATCGTGAGCAACCGCTCGACGAGCTGCCCGGACGGCCGTCGCCCCGCGCCCTCAGGGGCGGCGATGGGCTCGAGCTCGATCGCCTCGGGCGGCGCGTCACCCCCGGGCGCCGGGGCCGGCTCGGGCGACGGGCGGTCGAGCAAGTCGGTCATGGGTCCATCCATCCTGCCACCGGGCCTCGCGGACGCATCGTCGCGTTGGCCCGGCCTACCGGTTCAGGACGAGGAAGAAGACGGTCACGGCATTGAAGCCGGCGTGGGCGTAGATCGACATGCCGAGCCGCCCCGTGCGCTGCGCGCAGTAGCCGGCCACGAGCCCGAACATGACGAGGGCGGGTAGCTGCAACAGCTGGAAGTGGGCCAGCCCGAACAGCAGCGCCGAGCCCAGCAGGGCGAGGGTGTCGTCGTAGCGGGCCTGGATGGAGCGCAGCACGAGACCGCGGAAGAACAGCTCCTCCACCACCGGGGCCAGCAGGACCACGAGCAGGGCCAGCAGGACGACGCCGAATCCCTGGGCCCGTCCCGTCAGCTCGCGGGCGGGCTCGCTCAGCTCGTCGGAGCGCTTGCCGAGCAGCCAGATGACCGGCAACGAGACGAGCGGCACGAACACGAGTTGGGTGACCACGCCGATCGGGAATCCGAGCCAGTCGCCCCGTCCCGTGCGCAGGCCGTAGTCCCGGCGGAGGTCACCGGTGCCGAAGCGCCGGCTCACCACGACCGCGCTGCCGACCAGCCCGATCCACAGCGGCACCTGCAGCACCGCCGTGACCCACAGCGGCGTGGGCTCACACGACGACGGCGCGCGACCGGCGAGATCGGCGAGGTTGCACGCGGTGCGCACGGACGGATCGCTGTCGTCGGCATGGCCCAGCGCGCCGAGCAGGACGATCGAGCCGACGTTGCCGATGAAGAAGGCGGCGATCCAAGCGACCAGCGCGACGCTGACGCGGAACCGTGGTTGGTCGGGCGCCGGCCGCACCCGGCGGACCCTAGCGATGCCCTCGCGGGCCCCGACCTCGCCGGCCGTCCGCAAATCTGCGACGTTCGCCGCCGCGCCGGCGTCCGGCCGGGCGACGCGACTGGGCGCTCAGCCGGCGAGGCGCCGCCCCACCGTCGCCGCCCCGCGCCGGTCGTCGAGGCGCCATCCCTGCGGCACGCGGACGCCGTCGGCGTGGTGGCCGCACAGGTCGTAGGCGTGGGGCTCGCGCTCGGCCGCCAGGTCGCCCAACCACGCCACCGCGCCCCGATGGCTGTAGGTGAGCGTCGCCGCCGCCTCGCCGCCGCACGCCGGTCGGGAGCACTGCCGGATCACGGGCGGCGACCGTACTGATCGGGCCTCTCACCAGGGTGGATTCCCGCAGGGGCATCGCGGCGACGGCCCCCTAGACTTCTTCCAATGAGCCAGCTGCCCCCGCCCCCGCCACCGCCGCCGCCGCCCGGCCGCGGGCAGGGAGGGTCGGGGCCGAACCGCCAGGGCCGCCCGGGGCGCCCGGGCCCGGGGCTGCCGCGCTGGTCGATCTGGGTGCTGCTCGGCGTCCTGCTGGCCGTGCTCCTGCTCACCCCGCTGCTGTCGTCCAACAACCATCCCGAGCTCGGCTACACGCAGTTCGTCCAGGAGGTCGAGAAGAACAACGTCAGCTCGATCACGGTCAACAACCAGACGGGCACCATCAGCGGTGAGTTCGCCAACGGCGACGACTTCTCCACCTCGGGCCCCATCGAGCTCACCGAGCAGGACCGCCAGCTGCTCGCCGACCACAACGTCGACGTGAAGTTCAAGACACCGCAATCCAGCTGGCTGGGCAACCTCATCCCGCTGCTGCTGCCGGTCGTGCTCATCATCGCCTTCTTCGCCTGGATGCAGCGCCGGGCCGCCGGCCAGATGGGCAACGTCATGTCGATCGGCCGCAGCCGGGCCAAGCAGTACTCGGCCGACAAGCCCTCCACCACGTTCGCCGACATCGCCGGCTACGAGGGCGTCAAGCAGGAGATCCGGGAGGTCGTCGACTTCCTGCGCCACCCCGACCGGTTCAAGGAGATCGGCGCCCGCGTGCCCAAGGGGGTGCTGCTGGTGGGTCCGCCGGGCACGGGCAAGACGCTCATCGCCCGGGCCGTGGCCGGCGAGGCGGGCGTCGCCTTCCTGTCGGTCACCGGGTCCGACTTCATGGAGATGTTCGTGGGCGTCGGCGCCAGCCGCGTCCGGGACCTGTTCCAGTCGGCCCGCAAGATGGGGCGCGCCATCATCTTCGTGGACGAGCTCGACTCCATCGGCCGCAAGCGGGGCGCCGGCCTGGGCGGCGGCCACGACGAGCGCGAGCAGACCCTCAACCAGATGCTCTCGGAGATGGACGGCTTCGAGACGTCCGAGGGCATCGTGATCATGGCCGCCACCAACCGGCCCGACATCCTCGACCCGGCGTTGCTGCGTCCCGGTCGGTTCGACCGTCAGATCGTGGTGCCGCTGCCCGAGTTCGAGGAGCGCCTGGCCATCCTGAAGGTGCACAGCCGGGACAAGAAGCTCGGTCCCGACGTCGACCTCGACACCATGGCGCGCGGCACTCCCGGCATGAGCGGCGCCGACCTGGCCAACCTGGTCAACGAGGCGGCGCTGTTCGCCGTGCGCCGCGGCAGCCGCATGATCGAGCGCATCGACTTCGAGTCGGCGCGCGACCGCGTGATCATGGGCGCTCGGCGCGAGAGCCTGGTGCTCTCGGCCGAGGAGAAGCGCACCACCGCGTACCACGAGGGCGGCCACGCCGTGCTCGCCGCCGTGCTGCCCCACGCCGACCGGCTGCACAAGGTGACGATCCTGCCCACCGGTATG
>JBIOZN010000219.1:0-3053 GCA_044871175.1 Acidimicrobiales bacterium
GTCTGTGGAGAGTTCGGGTCGCAGGACGACCCCAAGTCGTCACGAAAGGCGAGGTGCACAGCACGCGACCTCTGCCCGCGCACCCCCGCCTATCGGCTCGAGTCCTTAGGCTTGAGCGCAGGTGAGCACTGACATGGCCGGGTACTCGGGCACTGGTCTTGCCGTCAAGCTCGGGATCAAGGCCGGCATGCGCATCGCCACACCCGGGGCGCCCGACCATCTCGACGCGCTGCTGGTGCCCCTTCCCAATGCCGTCACATGGAAGCGGGCTGTTCGCCCACCCCTCGACCTGGCGGTCGCCTTCTATCGCTGGCGTCGCGAGGTGCCGGCGCGCCTGGCGGGATTGCAACGGGTGCTGGGGCCCGAGGGCGTCCTGTGGATGGCGTGGCCCAAGCGCGCCTCGGGCGTCCCCACGGATCTGACCGAGGACACCTTCAGAGAGCTGGTGCTGCCCACGGGCTGGGTCGACACCAAGGTGTGTGCCATCGACGGCACCTGGTCGGGGCTCAAGTTCGTGCTGCGGCGCGACCTGCGCCGGTAGCCCCAACGACCGGCCGCAATGGATCAGAGCAAGGGGTCGATAGGCGTCACGCGCGCACGCCTCGCCTCGGGCACCTCCGCCACCGGCTCGTCCTGGGGTCGATGCTCGCGCCCCTCTGCTCGGGCCGCCCTCGGTTCGGCTCCAAGCTCACACTCGACCGCCTCCGCTCGGGCCGCCACCGGTCCGTCGTCGGGTCCATCCTGGAGCTCGTCGTCGGATATGTCGTGGATCTCGTCGTCGAGTCCGTCGCCGAGTCCGTCCTCGGACTCCTCGTCGAGCCGTTCCCGTGCCGCCGTGGGCGATCCGGTCTCGGCCTCGTCCTCAGCCTCTGGCGGGCCGGCCCAGGGATCGGCGTAGGGATCCGTGGCCCACGCCTCGTCCTCTTCGTCCCATTCCGCTTCCCACTCCTCGTCGGCGCCCCACTCGCTGGCGACGACCCGCTCGCCGTCCCCCCACTCGTCGTGGCCGACCTGCTCGTCCTCGCCGCCCCACCCCTCGTTGGCCAGGGGTTCCCAGCTGTCCTCGTCCTCGTCCCAGTCGAGCGAGAGCCGGGCACGAGGCACCGAGCGGGCGTCACTCTGGGCCCGCCACGGCCGGGGGATCTCGTAGGGCCGGGGCGACGGCTCGGCCTCGTCGTCGGGTTCGGCGGCCGCCTCCCCGGGCAGGCGAGCGAGCGTCTGGCATCCCGGGCACCAGTACGTGACCCGGGCCTGCTCGCCGTGACGGGCGATCTCGATGGGCGCGCCGCACCGTTGGCAGGGCTTGCCGGTGCGGCCGTACACCGCGAGCCCACCGGGGACGGTCATGCGCTCGGGGCCGCCCAGGTTCGCCCGCAGCAACCGGGCGGCGGTGTCGATAAGAGCTCGGCGGGTCTCGGGGTCGACCGCACCCACCTGGCTCAGCGGGTGGACGCCCACGGCCCACAGCACCTCGGACTTGTACACGTTGCCCACGCCACAGGCGATGCGCTGGTCCAGCAGCACCTCGGCCAAGGTCGTCTCCGGGGCCACGTAGGTGGACATGCGCTCGACACAGGCGCCCAGATCGGCCTCGGCCTGACACAGGTCGGGGCCGAGGGACCCGGCCAGGGGGTGTCGCGTGAGCTCCTTGTTCCGGTACGTCTCCACCACAGGGGCCGAGAAGCACACCGCCTGCCAACCCGGCACCTCGATGACGACCCGAGCGGCGCGAGCGCTCTTCCGCCACCTCTGCCCCGGGTGATAGAGGTGCCACGAGCCGCTCATGCGCATGTGGGTGTGCAGCACCACGCCGTCGTCGAAGCCGATCTCGAGGTGCTTACCCCAGCTCTCGACCCGCTCGACCACACTGCCCACGGCCGGTGCCGCGCCGGTGAGGCGCGGCGCCTCGAAGGCGGTCATCGGCTTGCCCAGGAGCGCCATGCGCAACGCGGCCGCCGTGCGGTGGATGGTGTCCCCTTCGGGCACGAAGGATGAGGTTAGGTCCGCGGGAGGGAGGTGCCGCGGCCGCGAGCCGCCGCCAGCGAATCCGGAGGCGGACTCGTGGTCGATGCCCGAGCCAAGTTCCGCCCATCGCCGCCCGTGCCGCCGCGTACGCACGGTGCCGGCCGAACGCCCGTTTCGGGGGCGGGAGGTCGGGCCCGGGAGGTCAGGCCCGGAGCGTGAGGCCTCGGTAGCCGTCGCGGAAGCCGGCGTCGCGCAGTGTCGGCGCCCACCGCGACTGGCCCGCCGGCTCGCCGTCGACCTTGCGGATGTCGAGGCCGCGCACGCGACCGTCCTTCACGAGCCCGACGAGCGCATCCACCCAGCGCGGGTCGTCGCCCGCCGCCGGGAAGCTGACGAGGTGATGGCCGCGGCGGTCGAGCCAGGCCGCCGGTTCACCGTCGACCAGCATCACCAGGGCACCAGCGGCCCGGGCCGGGCGGCCCGCCGACTCGGGCCAGGCGAGGGCGGCGCCGTAGGGCTGGGCGGGGTCGGCGGCCGCCAGCACCAGGGCGGGCGCGTCGGGCTCGGTCTCCCGCCGGGACCGCAGCCGGTCGACGGCACCGGGCAGGGCGAACTGGGCCGCGCCCTGCCCGGCCACGAAGTAGCCCCGCCGCACCTGCCCCCGTTCCTCGAGCACCTTGAGCACGCCGTAGACGGCCGTGAACCCGCCGACGACGCCTTCGGCCAGCACCGCCTCCCGCGTGAGCACGCCATGGCGCTCGACCAGCTGCAGGGCCAGCGCGTGGGCGGCGGTAGTGGGCGCCGGCGGCGGCTGGAGGAGTGGCGCCACCAGGCCCCACCGGCCGGCCCCCGCCGGCGGCCCGATCCGGGTGAGCCGGCCGGGCCGGGGGCGGGGGCGAGCCGCACTGCGCGGCACACCTCGGATGACGCCTGGCGCCGCGCCGGGCCCGGCACTTCCGGGCAGGCCGCCGGCCAGCCCCGGGCCACCGGGCGGTCGTCGGGCCCCACCGCCCGACACCACGGCCCGCAGCGGCCCCAGCGTGTCGTTGGTGACCTCCGCCGCCCAGACGAGGTCCCACAGCGCGGCC
>JBIOZN010000220.1:0-13801 GCA_044871175.1 Acidimicrobiales bacterium
CCCGGCGCCCCTGGCCCGGCCGCAGGGCGCCGCCGCTAGGTTCCGGTCATGGCCGTCGCCTCCGTCGCCCCCCGCTTCGCCACCGAGATCACCCTGACGGGCCCGCTGCGGGCGCCGGTGCAGATGCTGGCCCACCAGGAGGTCGACGGCCACGCCAGCGTCCACGACGCCGACCAGGCCGCCGCCCTCGGGCTTCTCGGGGCGCCCATTGAGGGGCCCACCCACTTCAGCCAGTTCGACCCGCTGGCCGTGGCCGTGTGGGGGCCGGCGTGGCTCGAGCGGGGCGCCATCAGCAGCCACTTCCGCACCATGGTCGTCGAGGGCGAGCAGGTGCAGGCCTCGCTCACCACCACCGGACCCACCACCGCCCGCATCGAGGCCCACAAGGCCGACGCCACCCCCGTGCTCACCGGCACCGCCTCGCTGGGCCCCGACCACGGCGAGACCGAGCTCGACCCCCGGGTCCGGGCCGCCCAGGGCGACCCCGGCGAGCTGTTCATCGTCGACCAGCTCCACCTCGGGATGCGGGCCGACGAGGGGCTCGAGGTGGTGATGACCCACGACGACGCCAACGGGCCCGGCTACCCGTTCTCCCTGGCCGGCAAGCTCGCCCACATCACCGAGCCCCACCCCTGGTACACGCCCGAGGGCGGCGCCGCCTCGCCGTGGGGGCGGGCCATCGTCCCCATCGAGATGATCAGCGTCCTCGCCAACAAGGCCGGTGGCGCCTGGCCCGTGCGCGGCCCGGCCATGGGGCTGTTCCTCGACCTCGAGGTGCGCCTGGTGGAGGGACCGCTGTTCGTGGGGCAGCGCTACCGGCTCGCCCGGGAGGTCGTCGGGCTCAGCCAGAGCCGGCGCACCGAGTCGTACTGGACCCGCACGACCCTCACCGACGCCGGCACGGGCCGGCCCGCCGCCGTCGTGCTGGTGCACTCCGGGGTGTTCAAGCAGTCCTACGCCGGCTACCCCCGCGAACGCCATTAGCGGAAGCGTGCATCGGCGGTGGCTCCGCTGGGCACCTCCCCGCCATGAGCACGAACGAGCCCCCGCCCGTCGGTGACGACCGGGGCGAGCTGAACCCGGTCGGGAGCGACAAGACCCTGAGCGCGGGCGAGACCGTCGGGCCACAACCCCCCGGCGACCCCGGCGTGACGGGCGATCCGCGATCCGCACTGGCTGAGCGCACCGTCGCCTACGGTGGCGCCCAGCGCGACCAAAGGGAGGGGCTGTGGCTGAGCTCGACCGCTACGTGAAGGCCATCCAGGACCTCCTGGCCCAGATCGGCTCACCCGCCGAGCGCCTGAGCGCCATGGAGCAGGCGGCCGCCCGGTTCGTGCCGCAGGGCGACGCTCGCAAGGCGGCCGGCGAGCTGGTCACCGGGCTCACGAGCATGCCCGAGCGGGTGCGGGAGCTGCAGAGGACCCTCACCGACTTCGCCACGCCGGGCAAGCAGCTCCGTGAGTTCGAGGAGCAGCTCAAGACCACGCGCCAGCAGCTGTTGCTCATGGCCAAGCAGCTCGAGGGCGCCGAGAAGTCGATCGGCCGCATCGCCGATCTGTCCGAGCGCCTGGCCTCCCTGCAGGAGCCGTTCTTCAATGCCGCCGCCGCCTGGCGCGGCGCCGGCACGGGACGCAGTGACGCCGCCACGACCGAAGGGTCGACGCCCTCGGCCTGAACGGCAAGGGCGGGCACCTCCAGGTTGCACCCCCGGCGCTTCAGTCAGGATCTGCACCTCTACGGTGCACATTCCTGACCAGAGCCGTTCCCGCCGCCGCCGGCCGGCGCATCGTCAGAGGGCGTCGGGGCCCTGCTCGCCTGTGCGGATGCGCACGACCCGCGCCAGGTCGCTCACCCAGATCTTGCCGTCGCCGATCTTCCCGGTGCGGGCGGCCTCGACGATCGTGTCGATGACCTTCTCGGCGTCGAAGGTGTCGACCGCGACCTCGATCTTCACCTTCGGCAGGAAGTCGACCACGTACTCCGCGCCCCGGTAGGTCTCGGTCTTGCCGCCCTGGCGGCCGAACCCGCGCACCTCGGTCACGGTCAGGCCGGTGATGCCGATGGCCCGGAGGGCATCCTTCACGTCATCGAGCTTGTGCGGCTTGATGATGGCCGTCACCAGGTTCACCGTTGCACCATCCTCGTCTCTGCGTTGTAGGGGCGGGCGTCGTAAATGGACTGACTCGCGCCTGAACGTACGGCGCGCTCGTTTCCCGCCCGTTCGCACCCGATTGCGCCGACGTTGTCGTTGCCTGACGCCCACCTGAACCGCCGTTCCCGGTCGCTCCGCGGCGTGGCGGCCGGGCGGGTCGCGTGCCGTCCGTACACTGCCCTGCCGTGAACGAGGGGGGCCACGCCGGCGTCACCCATCTGCGGCGCCTGCTCGACGCCGTGATGGACGTCGGGCGCGACCTGAGCCTGCCCGCGGTGCTGCAGCGCATCACCGAGACCGCTGTCGAGCTGGTCGACGCCCGCTACGGCGCCCTGGGCGTGCTGGCCACCGACGGGAACGGACTGGACGAGTTCATCAGCGTCGGGATGGACGAGGACACCGTCGCCGCCATCGGACCGCCCCCCGAGGGGCACGGCATCCTCGGGCTGCTCATCGTCGACCCCAAACCGCTCCGGCTCGTCGACCTGCGCACGCACGCCGACAGCTACGGCTTCCCGCCCGGCCACCCACCCATGACGACGTTCCTGGGCGTGCCCATCTTCGTGGCCGGCCAGGTGTACGGCAACCTGTACCTCACCGACAAGCAGAGCGGGAAGCCGTTCACCGAGGTCGACGAGGAACTGGCCGTCAGCTTCGCGGCCGCCGCCGGCGTGGCCATCGACAACGCCCGGCTGCACAGCCAGTTGCGCGAGCTCGACCTGGTGGCCGACCGCGAGCGCATCGCCCGCGACCTGCACGACACCGTGATCCAGCGCCTGTTCGCCACCGCCTTGTCACTGCAGCGCGTCGTGAAGCTGGCCGCCGCCTCCGAGGTGCGCGAGCGCGTCCAGCGCGCCGTCGAAGACCTCGACGTCACCATCGGCCAGGTGCGCTCGGCCATCTTCGAGCTGCAGCCCCAGGCGACGCCGGGGCGGAGCCTGCGGCGCGAGCTGCTGGCAGTGGGGGGCGAGATGGCCGGGGCCCTCGGGTTCGACCCGGTGTTCCGCTTCGAGGGGGCGATCGACTCCCTGGTACCCGAGGCCGTCGGGCAGCACCTGCTGTCGGTCACGCGGGAGGCGCTGGCCAACGCCGCCCGCCACGCTCATGCCCGGCGGGTCGACGTGGTGGTCGTCGTGGCCAACGGGCGGCTCTGCCTCACCGTCACCGACGACGGGGTCGGGCCGGGCACCGCCACCGGAGGCCGGGGCATCGCCAATCTCGTCGCACGCGCCCATGCCCTGGGCGGCGACGCCAGCGTCACCGCCGGCGCCGCGCGAGGCACAGTGGTGCGCTGGGAGATCCCTCTCGGCCCCTGACCCTTTCCGACGTGGACCCGACCAGCCGACCCGACCTCGCGCTCCCCGACCGCACCACCGACATCTGGGGCGCCCGCACCCCGTACGCGCAGGACGCGCCCTGGCCCGTACGCGTCGACACGCACCTCGATGTCGGCGTCAGCCACGCCGACATCGAGCGGTGGGTGCCGTCGGCGTGCGTGCTGTGCAGCACCGGCTGCGGCTGTGAGGTGGCGGTGCGAGACGGGCGCATGGTGGGCATCCGGGGCCGGGCGAGCGATGCCGTGAACCGGGGCCGGCTGGGACCCAAGGGGCTGTACGGGTCGTGGCAGTGGAGCAGGACCGACCGGCTCACCCGGCCCCTCGTGCGCCGGGGCGGCGAGCTGGTCGAGACCGACTGGGACACCGCCATGGACCGCGTCGTCGAGCGCTCGCGGGCGCTGCTGGCCACCGAGGCGGGGGCGCTCACCCACGGCTTCTACACCAGCGGGCAGCTCTTCCTCGAGGAGTACTAGACGCTCGCGGTCATCGGGAAGGCGGGCCTGGGCACGCCCCACATGGACGGCAACACCCGGCTGTTCACGGCCACGGCGGCGGCCGCGCTGAAGGAGAGCTTCGGCTGCGACGGGCAGCCGGGCACCTACGCCGACATCGACGCGGCCGACGCCATCTTCCTGTTCGGCCACAACATGGCCGAGACCCAGACCGTGCTGTGGGCCCGGGTGCTCGACCGGCTCGCCGGCGCGGACCCGCCGACCCTGGTCGCCGTCGACCCCCGCCACACCGAGGTGGCCGACGCCGCCCGGCGCCGCGGCGGTGTGCACCTCGCGCCGCGACCGGGCACCAACGTGGCCCTGATGAACGGCCTCGTCCGGGAGGTGCTGGCCAGGGGCTGGACCGACCCCGACTACGTCGCCCGACACACCGTCGGCCTCGACGAGCTGGGCGCCGTCGTCGAGCCGTACACGCCCGAGCACGTGGCCTCCGTCTGCGGTGTCCCCGCCGGGGATCTGGTCCGGGCCGCCCGCATCTTCGGCACGTCGGCGCGCGTGCTGTCCACGGTGCTGCAGGCCTTCTACCAGTCGCACCAGGCGACGGCGGCGGCCTGCGGGGTGAACAACCTGCACCTGCTGCGCGGCCTGCTCGGACGTCCGGGTTGCGGCGTGCTGCAGATGAACGGCCAGCCCACCGCCGAGAACACGCGGGAATGCGGCGCCGACGGGGACCTGCCCGGGTTCCGGAACTGGGACAACCCCCACCACATCGAGCAGCTGGCGGCGCTGTGGAACGTCAACCCTCTCGTCATCCCCCATTGGGGCCCGCCCACCCATCGGCACGCGCCCGCCGGCGGCATCGGGAGACGGCGCGTCGGCGGCGATGTGGTCCCGCGGCCACCCGCCCACGCCCTGATGACAGGCGCGCGCGAGCAGGGCCCCGGCCCCGTCAGGAGGGCGCCCGCGTACAGGGCGCCGCCGCCGGGCGCGGCCGCGAGCTCCAGGTCGTCGACCTTCCGGCACCGCTGAACCGTCGCGGTCGAGGAGCTGGCGATCGAGCAGGTGCAGCACCGCCCACAGGACCCGCCCCGACGGCATCAGGCCCCGCCTTGGTGATGACGATGAGCGGGGTGGTGACCACTGCGACCACGGCCAGGATGACCCACGTCCGCCGTGGCCACGGTGTTCAGCGCGCCGCTGACCTTGGCGCCCATGGCGACGGCACCGGCTGCGAACGTCGCCGCGCTCGCCGCCTCTCAGCCGTTCTGGCAGGAGATCTTCTTCACCGACCCTGGTCAGGGGCGCCGGGCTTCTGCCAGAACGCCCCGGCGCCTACGAGCGTCGGCCCGTCGCCCACCCGGCCGCCCGCCGCCCGCCGCCCACCGCCCACCGCCCAGCGTCTCTCGGCGCGATTTCCGCCATATGTGGCGAGATTCGCGCCGAGACTCGCCGCCGGGCGGCGGCGGCGGTCCTCTACGAGGCCGTCTGATCCCGGCGGGTCACGGACCGCCACGCCCGTCCCGCGTCAGCCCGCGGCCTCCATGGCCGCCCGGCGGGCGACCGACACGCACGCTTCGGACAGCACGGGGAGAAACCGGCGGGGATCGGTGACCGCCACCTCGTGGCCGCCGGCCACCCGGTGCACGGTGGCGCCCAGCGCCCGGGCCAGGGCGAGCTGGCGCTCCGGGGGCACCAGGCCGTCGCGCTCGGTGATGACGCTGGCGGCGGGACAGCCCAGGCCGTCGACCCAGCCGCGCCCGTCGAAGCGGCGCACGGCGCGGCCGGCCTCGACGATGGCGGCGGGATCGTGGCGGCGCGCCTCGGCCAGGAACGCCGGCGGCAACCCCGAGTCGGCGCCGATGGCCAGCAGCATGGACTGGGCGACGCGGCGGCGCACCAGCGGCGGCGTGGCCCGCAGCGAGACGGCCACGTAGGTGCCCAGGGGCGACGGCGGAGCCGGTTCGTCGCCGTCCGCGAACAGCGCGCTGGTGGCACACAGCACGAGCCCGCTGACCCGATCGGCGTGCCGCCGCCGGGCCAAGAGGGCGACGGGACCGCCCATCGAGTAGCCGACGGCGATGAAGCGCTCGATCTCGAGCTCGTCGGCGAGGGCCACGACGTCGTCGGCGCAGTCGGCCAGGCGGAACCGGCGCGACGAACGGATACCTCGGCCGTGGCCGCGATGATCCAGGGCGACGACCCGGAACTGCCGTGACAGCACCGTGAAGGCGCCCGGCCAGTTCATCGCCGTCGTCGCCGCCAAGCCGTGCAGCAGCACGACCACCGGCGCGCCCGGCGGACCGGCGACATCGCGGACGTAGGTGAGGCCCCGACCGGCCAGGCGCACGAAGCGCCCGGGGGGCGTCACGACGGGAACGGGTTGCGGCTCGGACATCGTCATCTCCTCCGGGTGCTTCCCGTGGCCAGCGACTCGTAGCGGGCCAGGAAGGCGTCGGTGGTGGCGCCGAGCTGGCGCAGGGCCTCGGCCCACTGGTCGAGCAGCCGCCGGCCGGCGCTGGTGAGCCGGTAGACACGACGGGCCGGCCCGCGATCGGCGAGGGACCAGTCCGAGTGGACGATGCCCTCCAGCTCGAGCTGGCGGAGAGCCCGGTACAGGTTGGCCGCGTCGGCCTGGTCCTCGGCCAGCGCGCGCAGGTCCTGCTTCAGCTCGTAGCCGTGACGCGGACCCTCGGCCAGCAGCAGCAGCACGGCCGGCTCGACGAAGCGCTCCACCCGACCCCGCACCGCCCACCGACCGCGCGCGATGGGCCACCGACAACGCGACGACGGAACGAGCATCATCCGACAGTATTACCTGTCAAAGACACCTAGATACGGTTACCCCCGGCACGCCGTGCCGGCCGGCGCCGTCGCCTAGCTGAGCGCCTCCTCGGCCGGCCGCAGCGCGGAGTAGGGCAGGGTGGGGTGGCGCCGATCGGGAAGCAGGTCCTCGTACAGCCGGATGTGGTCGGCGATCATCCGCTCTCTGGAGAAACGGATGAGCGCGCTCTGCCGGCACGCCGAGCGGTCGAGAGAGGGCAGCTCGGCGAGCTTGAGCGCCATGTCGCCTTCGTCCTGGCACAGGAACCCGGTGACGCCATGGTCGACGATCTCGGGCGCGCTGCCTTCAGCGAAGGCCAGCACCGGAGTGCCACAGGCGAGGGCCTCGATCATCACCAGGCCGAACGGCTCGGGCCAGCGGATCGGATTCACGAGCGCCTCGGCGGCGGCCAGGTAACGACCCTTGGCGGAATGGTCGAGCTCGCCGATGTAGACGGCGTCGTCACCGAGCAGCGGCTCGACTTCCGAGGCGAAGTAGCGCCGCTCGGCCGGCTCCCACATCTTGGCCGCGATCAACAGCCGCTTGCCGGCGGCCCGCGCCGCGATGATGGCGCGATGCGGGCCCTTGTCGGGGCTCATGCGCCCGAGGAACAACACGTACCCGCCGTCGCCCGCGCCGAACGGGAAGTCCTCGACGGCGATGCCATGGTGAATCACGCGAGCGATCGGCACCGCCAGGGCGCTACGGCCGTGGCTCTCGGAGATGGCGACCACCGAGGCGTGCTGCCCGACGGTGGCGTAGAGGTCGGTCAGCTCGGGCGTGAACGGCCCGTGCGAGGTGGTGACGATGGGGTGCGGGTATCGCTGCGAGCGGGCCCAGAGCGGCCCGAGGAGCGTGTGGTCGTGCACCACGTCGACATCCCGGAGCTCGCGGTAGGCCCCCCGGATGTGGGCGAACTCGCCCAGGAAGTCGGCCTCGGTACCCAGTGCTCGGGGATGCACCCACCGCCGCTCCACGGGGCAGGTCGAGTCGCCGACGGTGAACAGCACGACCTCATGGCCCTGGGCGGCCAGGCCTCTCGCCACCTCGTCGACGACGACCTCGGTGCCGCCGTAGACCTTCGGGGGAACGGTGATCCAGGGTGGGGCGATGATCCCGACGCGCACGGCTAGCCCTCCGCCGCCACGACGCCGGTAACGCCACCCACCCGACGCTGATGCGTTGGTTGGCCCAACATCCGCCCGCTGTCCTCCTCGCTCGCCGTCCGCACGTCCACACGAATGGGTCGTGTGACCCCTGACCCTACCCCGTGCGAGGATGATGGGAAGTCGCGACCCAAAGGGGGAGCTACGAACTATCACGCCGCGTCCGGGGCCGAGACCCAGCACTGGGCCGGGACGCCGGCCGTCACCGGCACACCGGCGCGCCTGTTGGCGTCGGCCCATGCCGCGCCGGTCACCCGAAATGTCTCGATGTCGCAGTACGACGCCATGCTCTTCGATCTCGATGGCGTCGTCACCCGCAACGCCACCGTGCACGCGGCCGCGTGGAAGCAGTTGTTCGACGACTTCCTCCGCTCGTGGTCGGAGGCGCAGGGGGTTCCGTGCTCGCCCTTCGAGCAGGCGGACTACGACCAGTACATGGATGGCCGGCCGCGCTATCAGGCCGTCGCCGCCTTTCTGCGGGCGAGAGGCATCGACCTCCCCTACGGCGCGCCCGACGACCCGCCCGACGCGCTCACCGCCTGCGCCCTCGGCAACCGCAAGAACCGGTATTTCGCCGAGGCACTCGAGCGCGTGAGCGTCCACGTGTTCGCCGACGCCGTCACCCTCATCGACGCGCTGCGCCAGGCCGACAAACGGCTCGCCCTCATCTCCTCCAGCCAGAACTGCGAAGCCATCCTGCGGCGGGCCGGTCTGCTCGACCGCTTCGACGTCCTCGTCACCGGCATCGACGGGCGCAAGCTCGGCCTGGCGGGCAAGCCCGACCCCGACTCGTTCCTCATCGCCGCCGAGCGGCTGGGCGTCGAGCCCGCCCGCGCCGTGGTGTTCGAGGACGCCTCGGTCGGTGTGCAGGCCGGGCGGGCGGGCAACTTCGGCCTGGTCATCGGCGTCGATCGGCGCGGTGATCCCTCGCCGCTGCTCACGAGCGGGGCCGACGCCGTGGTGTCCGATCTCGCCGCTCTGCTGCCGATCTGGCCCGACCCGTCGGCGCGGGCCGCCACCATGGTCGAGGCGGTGACCGACCGCACCTTCGAAGCCGTCGTCATCTGCCTACCGCGCGACAGCGACCCGGCCGACTTCCAACCGCTCCAGAGCCTGCTCGCGCAGGCACGCGATCTGGGCATCGAGGTCGTGTTCCTCGGTCTGCCCGACGCCGACGCCAACGCCACCACCGACGAGGCCGGCACTGACGACGCCGGCGCCAGCACCCGCGCCCCCACGCTGGCGGCCGCCCTCGAGCAGTGCGAGGAACGGGGCATCGGGTCGGGCCTCGTGCTCGTCGTGGGTTGGATCGCCGGTCTGGAGGTGCCCGAGGGCACGCGCGCCGCGCTCGTCTCGGTGGAGGGCGACCCCCCCGAGCCCGGCGCGCTGGCGCCCCAGGCCCTGTGGATCGGCGGCAACATGCTCGGGCTGGTCGCCCTGATCGACGAGCAGCTGAACCGCAGGCGCACCGGCCGGGTGCCCACGCTCGATGGCGATCCCCGCTGGACGGTGGTCGTCAAGGGCGGCGAGCAGGCGCTGCGGCGCGCCCACGCCTCGCTGCTCACCGTGGCCGACGGCCTGTTCGGCACCCGGGGAGTGCGGGAGGAAGACAGCGCCGGGTCGTTTCCCCGCGTCGTGGCGGGCGGCGTGTTCGACGAGTCGCCCCGGTTCCCCTCGCTGCTCGAGGGCCCCATCTGGACCTCCCTGCAGCTGTCGACGTCCTGGGACGGCGCCGTCGACACGCGCCTGTTCGATCTGCGCACCGGCGCGCTGTTCCGTGAGCAGCCGGCGCACCCGGTGCCGTTGCGCAGCTTCCGTTTCGCCTCGCTGGCCCGACCGGGCACGAAGTGCCTGCGCGCCGAGGGCGGCATGGAGTGGCTCCAGCTCGGGCCCGGCCTGCGCGCCCCCGCCTCCGACGGCACCTTCTTGCGCAGCCAGCGTCAGGGGTGGGCCACGGCGCGCACCACCACGGGCAAGGGCGGCGCCATCGCCGCAGCGGCGGGGCAACGGGCGGGCACGGCCGACGGGCGGCGCACGGCCGAGCGGCTGGCTGTGTACGTCTCCGACCCCGACGGCGCCGACACCACCGCCCAGGCGGCCGCCCGCCTCGACGAGGTGATGGAGGTGGGGTTCGACCGCCTGTTCGCCGAGAACCGGGCGGCCTGGGCGCAACGCTGGCGCGACGCCGAGGTGTCCCTGATCGGCGACGCCCATCTCGAGCTGGCCGTGCGCTTCGTGCTGTTCCACCTCATGGCCTCGGCGCCCACCAGCGGCGAGGCGGCCGTCGGGCCGCGGGGCCTCACCGGTCCTGCCTACGGCGGCCACGTGTTCTGGGACACCGACGTGTTCGTGCTCCCGTTCTTCGCGTCCACCTGCCCGGGGGCGGCGCGGGCCATGCTCGAGTACCGCATCCGGCGTCTCGACGTGGCCCGCCGGGCGGCCGAGGGTCGGGGCCTGCGGGGCCTGCGCTTCCCGTGGGAGTCGGCTCGCGACGGCACCGACGTCACGCCCGTGTCGGCCCGCAACACGCGCGGCGAGCTCGTGCCGATTCGCACCGGCGAGCACGAAGAGCACATCATGGCCGACGTCGCCTGGGCCGCCCTGCACTACGCCGCCTGGAGCGGCGACGACGCGTTCCTGCGGGGACCGGGCGCGCCCCTCGTGCTCGACACGGCCCGGTACTGGGCGTCGCGCGTGCGCTTCGAACAGGCGGGCGCAGTGCGCCGGGGCCACCTGTACGGCGTGATCGGTCCCGACGAGTACCACGAGCCGGTCGACGACAACGCCTACACCAACGTGATGGCCCGCTGGAACCTGCGCCAGGCGGCGCAACTGGCCGAGGCCACCGGCCTGGCCGGCGAGGACGAGATCCGGGAGTGGCGGTCCGTCGCCGACAGCCTGGTCGACGGCTTCGACCCTGCCAGCGGCCTCTACGAGCAGTTCGCCGGGTACAACCGCCTCGAGCCGCTGGTGATCAGCGACCTGGCCGAGACACCGGTCGCCGCCGACCTGCTGTTCGGTCGGCCCCGGATCCAGGCGTCGCAGATCCTCAAGCAGCCCGACGTGCTGATGCTCTTCCACCTGGTGCCCGATGAGCTGGCGCCCGGTTCGATGGGTCCCAACATCGACTATTACGAGCCCCGTTGCGCCCACGGCAGCTCACTGTCGCCGGCCATTCACGCCTCGCTCATGGCGCGGGCCGGTCGCCAGGACGACGCCCTGCGGCTGTTCCGCATGGCCTGCCTGCTCGACTTCGACGACCTCACCGGCACCACGTCGTCGGGGCTCCACATCGCTACCTTCGGTGGCGTGTGGCAGGCGCTGGCGTTCGGGTTCTTAGGTTTACGGGCCATGCCCGACCACTTGTTGGTCGACCCCCACGTGCCCTCGGCCTGGGAGGAGCTGGCCATGCGCGTCCGCTTCCACGGCCAGCGGCTGCGGGTTACCGCCCACCAGGACGACTTCACGCTCGTCCCCGAGGCACCCCTCACCGTCGACGTCCCCGGCGCCGGTCGCCACGAGGTCGCGCCCCCGGGCACGACCTGGCGACGAGCCGGCGACGGATGGGAGGTGGCCCGATGACGACGTTCCTGGCCGCCATCGACGACACCGACGCGGCCGAGCCCGTCCTGTTCACGGCCTTGGCCCTCGCCCGGGCGGTGGGCGCCAAGGTCCGCGCCCTCCACGCTCGCAGCCCGGCCACCGATAAGGCCGAGCACATCGCCGCCGCCCATGGTGTCCCACTCACGGTGGTCGACCTGCCGGCCGAAACCGCCATCGTGGAGAGCGCCGGCGAGCCCGACGTCGACTTCGTCGTGCTCGCCCTGCACCGCGAGCCGATCGGCGGGCACGAAGCCGGGCACACCGCCCTCGCCGTGTTCGCCCAGACCACCAAGCCCGTCCTCGTCGTGCCGCCCCGCGCCCCTCTGCGGGACACGTTCAAGCGGGTCATCGTCCCCCTCGACGGCACCCGCGCCGTCAGCTCCCGCGTGAGCTCCACCATCAGGGTCCTCGCCAGCTCGGGTTTCGACGTCGTCGTGCTCCACGTGTTCGACGCCAAGACCGTGCCTCGCTTCCTCGACAGCGCCGCGGACCTGCGCATGTGGGCCGACGAGTTCGTGCGCCGCAACATCCCCCGCCTCGAGGGCCGCCTCGAGGTGCGTTCGGGTGACGTGGTCACCCAAGCCGTCGACCTGGCCGCGGCCGAGGGCGCCGACATGATCGTGCTCGTCTGGCGCCAGGACGACGTGGCCGGCGAGCGCGGCCAGGTGATGAAGCGCCTGCTGGTCGAGGCGCGCCGGCCGGTGATGCTGATCCCGATTCCCAGCGGCGCCGACTGATCGTCGTCATGGTCGAAGCACGCAGTCAGGGCGCGGTGGCGCGCGGTTTCGAGCCCGTCGCCGACGCGTTCGAGGCCAACTTCGCCTATGCCGGCGAGGTGGGCGCCGCCTGCTGCGTCTACCGCGACGGCCGGCCTGTGGTGGAACTGTGGGGCGGCGTGGCCGACCGGCCGACGGGCCGCCCGTGGGAGCGGGCGACGCCCGCGCTGGTGTTCTCGCTCACCAAGGGCATCACGGCGGTGTGCGTGCACATGCTGATCGAGCGGGGCGTGCTCGACGTCGACGCTCCCGTCGCCGCCTACTGGCCCGAGTTCGCCGGCGCCGGGAAGGAGCACATCCCTCTGCGATGGGTGCTCTCCCATGAAGCCGGGGTGGCTGCGATCGACGGCCAGGTGACGCTCGACGACATCGTGGGCTGGGACGGCGTCGTGGCCGCCGTGGCCGCCCAGGCGCCGAACTGGGAGCCGGGAACGGCGCACGGGTACCACGCCCGCACCTACGGGTGGATCCTGGGAGAGGTGGTGCGGCGGGTCACCGGGATGTCGCTGGGGACGTTCCTGGCCACCGAGGTGGCCGCGCCCCTCGGGCTCGACGTCTGGATCGGTCTGCCCGAGGCCCTCGAGCCCCGGGTGGCCACCATGATCCCGCCCGACCCGCCCAGCGAGGCCCACCTGGGTGACTTCCGGGCGGCGATGGCCCTGTCCGATAGCCTGTTCGGTCGTGTCATGACCGGGCCCAGCCGCCTGTTCGCCTACGACGACCGCTGGAACCGCCGGCCGCTGCATCAGGCCGAGATGCCCTCGTCGAACGCCTTCGCCACCGCCCCCGCCGTGGCCCGGCTGTTCGCCGCCACCGTCGGTGACGTCGACGGGGTGCGCCTGCTCGGCCCGGCGACGGTGGCGGCGGCGTGCGTGACCCAAGCCGAAGGAACGGACTGCGTGCTCGCCACCGAGAACCGGTTCGGGCTGGGGTTCGCGTTGCCGCCGTTCCTGAACGAGGCGTGCCCGCCGGCGGCCTTCGGCCACCCCGGCGCCGGCGGCTCCCTCGGGTTCGCCGACCCCGAGGCCCGCATCGGCTTCGGCTACGTGATGAACCGCATGAAGCTCGACCCCGACAACCCCGACCCCCGGGCCACCAACCTCGTCCGCGCCCTGTACGCGTGCGTATGACGCCGAGACCGCCTGTTCAAGGTGTCTCGGCGCGATTCCCGCCATATATGGCGGAATTCGCGCCGAGACTTCCCCCGCCCGGCCCGGGGACGAGGCGCACGTCCCGGCGCTCGAGGGGGTGGCCGCACTGGTCGCAGGTGAGCACGGCCGTGGTGCGATGCCCGCAGGCGGTGTGGACCATGGTGACGGGCTCGTTGCCCTCGCCCGTGACCCAGGTGTCGCCCCCCTGGCGCAGCGCGACGAGCACCGGCCACAGCGCCGTGCCCTTCTCGGTGAGCACGTAGTCGTAGCGCCGGCGCGCCTCGTCGTAGCACCGGCGCTCGAGCACACCGTGCTCGACCAGGGTGTCGAGGCGCGTCGACAG
>JBIOZN010000221.1:0-2168 GCA_044871175.1 Acidimicrobiales bacterium
AGGACACCTGGTCGGCTGCCTCGACGATCGTCACCGGTATGCCGCGCTGGGAGAGCACCATGGCAGCCGCCATGCCCACCGGCCCGCCACCGACCACGACGACGGGCAGCGGGTCGGCGTCGGGCGCCATCGACGTGACCGTGGACGGTGGGTACTTCTTGGGGATGTAGTACGGCGAGTCGGCCACCGCGGTTCCTCTCGACGACGGGCGGGCGGGTCTTGAGTACTCCCTACCACCACCCGGCCACGTCGCCATCATCGCCCTCGCCATCGACGGGACGTGACGCAGTCAGTCGAAGAACTGCAGGCGCACCAGGTCGGCAGTGAGATAGGCGAGGGCGCCCAACGCCAGCTCGCCCAGCAACGCGGGCGCCACCAGGAGCGGCGTGACGCCAACGGCGGCGAGTCGGTCGACCCCCATCGCTCCTGACGAGAGGGCGGCCAGGGCGGTGAACAGCAGGGTGGCCGTGCCCAGCGCGGTCAACGAGCTGAGCGCCTTGGCGCGCCAGCTGGCCAGGCGGCTCCACGCCCGGGTGGCCAGCCAGCCCGCGACCACTCCCGCGGCGACTGGGACCAGCAGCGCCGCCATGACCCATGCCGGATAGGAGGCCTCGGGCGGCACTGCCCCAAGCACTGGCACGAGCGGCAGCAGACCCGGCTCGGCGCCGGTCACGGTCACCGCCCCATTGCTCGTCACCTGGAAGCCAGGGCCAGCGAGCCAGGCCACCCCCCACACCGCCAGGGTGGGCAGGTAGAGCAGCTGCGCCAGCACGAGCAGCACCCCGCCGAACCAGCCCGCGTCGACCGACTGGTGCAGGCCCACGACGGTGGCGAACCGCCAGACAATCGCGGCGAGCACGACCACCGCGCCGGCGGCGAGGAGTCCGGCAGCAGTCCACACGCCGGGAAGCAGACCTCGCCGCAGCCACAACGGCACCGGTTCGGCAAGGGCCGCCACCACGGGCACTTCGGCGTCCTGCGGACGCACGAGCACGACCCCCAGCGCGGCAACCGGCACGGAGAAGGCGCCCAGCAGGCCCAACGCGGTGGGACGAGCGGGCCCGGCGAGACTGATCAGGCCGAGCAGGACCACCGGCACGGCATACCCGCCGAAGAAGAGCGGCAGGACCTCGCGGGGCAAGGCCGCCCGCCACCGAGTGCCCCGCTCACCCCGGTGGGCGATGCGCAACGTGTGGCGAAGAGCGATGACGGCGAACCAGATCGCGATCGCCCAGAAGCCAAGCGGCACCACCTCGATCGGAGCGCCGGAGACGACCACCCGGCCGCCGGCGCCGACGAACCACATCGCGGTCGACACGCCGAGTGCGTCCGCTACCCCCGCCGCCGACTGGGGCGCGGAAAGCCAGGAGAGCAGCCCGAGAAGGGTGAGGACTGCCCATGACGAGACGGCCGCGATGAGACCGCCTGCCACGAGCTGCCACCGGGGCGCTGCGGGGCCGTCCTCCCCGGTGCGGGGGCGCGGCATCCGCACCCGATCGAGCAGGCTCATGGTGCCCATAGTTGCCGAGGCGGTCTCGAAAAGCCCGGGGGCACGCCGGGACCCGCCGACGCGCACCGCCTCGCCCGACGGTCAGCCGGCGAGGCCAGCCATGATCCCGTGCATGAGCTCGGCCGTGCCCGAGGGCGTCTTGCCGACCTTGACGCCGGCCGCCTCCAACGCCTCCTGCTTGGCCTGCGCGGTGCCCGACGAGCCGGTGACGATCGCCCCGGCGTGGCCCATCGTCTTGCCTTCCGGGGCCGTGAACCCCGCGACGTACCCGACCACCGGCTTGGTCACGTGGTCCTTGATGTATGCCGCGGCCCGCTCCTCCGCGTCGCCGCCGATCTCGCCGATCATCACGATGGCGTCGGTGCCCGGGTCGTCCTGAAATGCCTCGAGGCAGTCGATGTGAGTGGTGCCGATGATCGGGTCACCGCCGATGCCCACAGCCGTCGAGAAGCCGAAGTCGCGCAACTCGTACATCATCTGGTAGGTCAGCGTGCCGGACTTGGACACCAACCCGATCCGGCCCGGTCCGGAGATGTCGGCCGGGATGATGCCGGCGTTGGACTGGCCGGGCGAGGCGACGCCGGGGCAGTTCGGCCCGACGATCCGGGTCTTCGTGCCGTGCGCGACGTTGTAGGCCCACGCCGCGGTGGTGTCGTGC
>JBIOZN010000222.1:0-2105 GCA_044871175.1 Acidimicrobiales bacterium
AGCTGCCCTCGACGGCGCCGGCCACACGGAGGCGGCGATCTGTGCCTACTCCGCCAAGTACGCGTCGGCCCTCTACGGCCCGTTCCGCGACGCCGTCGACGTGCGGATCGCCGGGGGTGGTGACCGCAAGGGCTACCAGCAGGACTGGCGCAACGCCCGCGAGGCGCTGGTCGAGGTCCAGGCCGACCTGGCCCAGGGTGCCGACATGGTGATGGTGAAGCCGGCCTTGGCCTACCTCGACGTGATCGCCGCCGTGCGTGCCGCGGTCGACGTACCCCTCGCGGCCTACCACGTGTCGGGGGAGTACTCGATGATCAAGGCGGCCGCGGCCAACGGCTGGATCGACGGTGACGCCGTCGCCGTCGAGCACCTCACGGCCGTCAAGCGGGCCGGGGCCGACGTGATCCTCACCTACTTCGCCCGGGAGCTGGCCGAGGCCCTGCGTTGACGGTCTCCAACGCCGAGCTCTTCGAGGACGCCCAGCGGGTGATTCCCGGCGGCGTGAACTCGCCGGTGCGGTCGTTCAGCGCCGTCGGCGGCACGCCCTACTTCGTGGCCCGGGCCGAGGGCCCCTATGTGTGGGACGTCGAGGGGCAGCGCTACATCGACCTGGTGCAGAGCTACGGGGCCATCATCGCCGGCCACGCCCACCCTGCCGTCGTCGACACCATCCAGCAGGCCGCGGCGCTCGGCACGAGCTACGGCGCGCCCACGGCGCGGGAGGTGCAGCTGGCCGAGGAGCTCCGGGCCCGGGTGCCGAGCTGCGAGATGAGCCGTCTGGTCAGCTCCGGCACGGAGGCGACCATGAGCGCCATCCGGGTCGCACGCGGCTTCACCGGCCGGACCAAGGTCGTGAAGTTCGCCGGCAACTACCACGGCCACGGCGATGCGCTTCTGGCCGCGGGCGGCAGCGGCGTCGCCACGCTCGGGCTCAGCGGCTCGGCCGGCGTGACCGAGAAGGCCGTGAGCGAGACGATCGTGGCGCCGTACAACGTCGTCCCCGAGCTCGACGGCGACGTGGCCTGCGTGATCGTCGAGCCCGTCGCCGCCAACATGGGGCTGGTCGCGCCGCGCCCCGGGTTCCTCGAAGGGCTGCGCTCGGCCTGCGATGCCGCGGGCGCGCTGCTGGTGTTCGACGAGGTGATCACCGGCTTCCGCCTCGTGACGGGCGGGGCGCAGGAGGTCTACGGCGTCCAGCCCGACCTGAGCTGCTTCGGCAAGGTCATCGGCGGTGGCCTCAACATCGGGGCCTTCGGTGGTCGGGCCGACGTCATGTCGGTGCTGGCACCGATCGGGCCGGTGTACCAGGCAGGGACCCTGTCCGGGAACCCGCTGGCCACCGCGGCGGGGCTGGCAGTCCTCGAGCTGCTCGACGCCAACGCCTACGTGGTCCTGTCGGCCAAGGCCCGCCGCCTCGCCGACGGGTTGCGGAAGGCCATCGAGACCGCCGGGCTGCCCATCGACGTGCCGGTCGTGGGACCGCTGCTCGGCCTGCACTTCAGCACCAGGCCCGCCGTCGACTACGTCACCGCCAAGACGACCGACGAGGCGATCTACGCCGCCTTCTTCCACGCCATGCTCCGGCGCGGCGTGGCCCTCGCGCCCGGGCCGTACGAGATCGCCTTCCCCGGCCTGGCCCACAGCGACGAGGACCTCGACGCCGTGATCGCCGCAGCCGAGGAGGCGGCCGTCGAGGTGGCCGAGGGGCGCTCGGCGTGAGCGTCAACCAGGAGCAGGTCCGCTACTGGAACGAGGAGGGTGCCGACCAGTGGCTGACCCGCCAGGACCGTCTCGACACGATGCTGGCGGTGTTCCTGCCTCCGCTGCTGGCGGCCGTGGCGGCCTCGCCGGGCGACCACGTGCTCGACGTCGGCTGCGGGAGCGGCGCCACGACCCTCGAGCTGGCCGGCGCCGTCGGCCCCGCTGGGCGGGTGATGGGACTGGACGTGTCCCGTCCCCTTGTCGACCGACTGCAGGAGCGGGCCGCGTCCAGGGGACTCGCCAACGTGCTGGTGCGGGAGGCCGATGCGCAGGTGGCGGCGCTGCCGGCCGGCCACTTCGACGTCGTCGCCTCGCGGTTCGGTGTGATGTTCTTCGACGACCCG
>JBIOZN010000223.1:0-3338 GCA_044871175.1 Acidimicrobiales bacterium
GCCGCCCGCGGCCCGAGGCCCGAGGAGAAGGTGCGTCGGCGGCTGCGGGAGATCGCCCGCAGCCATCCCAGGTGGGGCTGGAGGACGGCGCACTCGATTCTGCGCCGGGAGGGTCACACCATCAACCGCAATCGCACCCGCCGCCTGTGGCGGGATGAAGGACTGCGCCGGCCGGCGCCGTGCAAGCGCAAGCGGACCCCGCCGCCGGGAGGTGGTCCGCTGCTGCGGGCGGAGCGGCCGAACCACGTATGGGCCATCGACTTCCAGTTCGACGAGACCGCCGACCGCCGGACGCTGAAGCTGTGCAACATCGTTGACGAGCACCCGTGAAGCGCTCGCCATGGACGTCAACCGCAGCTGCACCGCCGATGACGTCGTGGCCATCATCGAACGGCTCGTCGCCGAACGCGGCACCCCCGAGCACCTGCGGATGGACAACAGCCCCGAGCTGATCGCCTGGGCGCTGCGCGACTGGTGCCGGCTCCGACGGACGACAACGACTTGCATTGAGCCCGGTTCGCCGTGGGAGAACCCGTTCGTCGAGAGCTTCAACGGTCGTTGCCGCGACGAGCTGCTCAACATCGAGGAGTTCGCCAGCCTCCTCGAGGCCACGGTCATCGTCGAGGCCTGGCGCGTCGAGTCACGACAACTACCGACCCCACTCGTCCCTCGGTGGCCTCACTCCCGCCGAGTACGCCCGACGGTGGACCATCACCCAACCAGCGCTCTCATGACAGCTGGACCACCCAACGGGGCCCCGTCACGGCGGCGATGTCATCGACGGCGAAGGACGTGAACGGTCTGCCGTCCTCGACGAATGCCTGCGTGAAGGGCCGGGAGCCGGATGCGCGTCCGGTTCGAGCAGGAGTTCGGTGCCGTTGGGTCTTGGGGCGACACCACTGTGAGCCAGAGGTACTCACCGACGGGGGCCTCGGTCTTCTTCACGAAGCCGAGCACCTCGGTGCTGGGGAGCGAGCTCGGGCTCGATCGCCAGAGGGGGGTGGCGTCGGGTTCGTCCGCGATGACGGGGCCCCCGCTTGGTCGCGTGGTCGCCGAGACCAGGGCTGATCGGCGTGAGCAGTGGTCGCAGTCGTTTCTCGGGCTCGGTCTCGCCGCTGGTGGCGAGCCTTGCCGGCGTCGGCCGGCCCCTTGAAAGCGAATGCCGCTAAGGGCAGGTCGGGCCGGCCTGAGTGCGGCCCGCACCGGGGGGGTCGATGGGCCGGAGGACGTTGGCCCCTGGCGGGTCCCCGCGGCCCCGGGTTTGACTGTGGTGGTGTCCGGTTCCGTCTGGGCGCGTGTGCGGTGGCAGGCCCCGCCGACGCGTTCGGGCGGAGACGATGGGGATGGTGGGTTGGCGGGAGCCGTGCTGGTGGTCGCCGTCGGCCTCCTGGTCGTTGGCACCGTGGCCCGCCTGTGGGGCGCGGCCACGGCGGGCAGCGCGGCGTGGGCGTTGGCCACCGTCGTGGGGCTGCTGCCCGCGGTGTGGTGGATGGTGGCCAGCATCCGGGGCGGACGCCTGGGCGTCGACGTGATCGCCGTGCTCGCCCTCGCTGGCACGTTGGCCGTCGGGGAGTACCTGGCGGGTGCGGTCATCACCGTCATGCTGGCCACGGGCCGGGTGCTGGAGGCGGGAGCGACGGCGCGAGCCAAGCGGGAGCTGCAGGCGCTGCGGGAGCGGGCCCCGCGGCTCGTCCATCGGGTGGAGGGTGAGGGCTTGACCTCCCCGCCCCTCGATCGGGTCGTGCCCGGCGACCTGCTCGTGGTCCAGGCCGGCGAGGTCGTCCCGGTCGATGGCCGTGTCGAGCGGGACTCCGCGGTGCTCGACGAATCGGCGCTCACCGGTGAGCCCCTGCCGGTGGAACGGGCGGCCGGCGAGGACGTTGGCAGCGGCGCGTTGAACGCGGGCGGCGCGTTTACGATGCGGGCTACCTGCCGGGCGACCGACAGCACCTATGCGGGCATTGTCCGGCTGGTGGTCGCGGCCCAGGCGCAGGCGTCCAGCTCAGCGTTCGTCCGCCTGGCCGACCGGTATGCCGGCGCCTTCCTGGCTGTGACCCTCGCCCTGGCGGGGCTGGCGTGGATGGTGTCGGGCGAGGCCGGGCGGGCGGTGGCGGTGCTCGTGGTGGCGACCCCGTGCCCGCTCATCCTGGCCGCACCGATCGCCATCACCGCCGGGATCTCTCGCGCCGCCGCCCGCGGCGTGGTGGTCAAGGGTGGCATCACGCTGGAGCGGCTGGCGGGGGCTGGCGTGATGCTCCTGGACAAGACGGGGACGCTGACCGTGGGCCACCCTGTCGTCACCGAGGTGATGCCACGCGCCGGCTGGTCGGGCGAGGAGGTCCTCTCGCTGGCGGCCTCACTCGACCAGTTCTCGCCTCATGTGGTTGCCGCCGCCATCGTCGGCGCCGCCCGCCACCGGGGCCTGTCGCTGCTCATGCCTGAGAACGTCGAGGAGGTCGCCGGCAGCGGCATCCGCGGCCGGGTACGAGGGCGCGCCGTGGCGCTGGGCAAGGCCGGGTGGGTGGCGCCGGCGGCGAACCCGAGGTGGACCAAGGAGGTTCGTCGCCGGGCCGACCTGGACGGCTCGTTGACCGTGTTCGTGGCCGTCGACGGTGAGCCGGCGGGTGCCATCCTGCTCGATGACGCCCTGCGGCCCGACGCCGGTCGCACCATCCGCTCTTTGCGGCGCTCGGGGATCAGCCGCATTGTGCTCGTGTCGGGCGACCGGGCCGATGTGGCCGAAGGGGTCGGCGCCGTGCTCGGGCTCGATGGCTTCGTCGGCGAGTGCAGCCCGGCCGACAAGGTCGATGTCGTGCGATCCGAGCGGGCTTGGGGGTCGACGATCATGGTTGGCGACGGCATCAACGACGCGCCGGCGCTGGCCGAGGCCGACGTCGGCGTGGCGATGGGAGCCCGAGGAGCGACGGCATCGTCGGAGGCGGCCGACGTGGTGCTCACCGTCGATCGCCTCGACCGGCTGGGGGAGGCGAGGACCACTGCCCGCCGGACCGGCGTGATCGCCCGCCAGAGCGTATTCGTGGGCATCGGGCTGTCGCTCGGGGCGATGGCGGTGGCCAGCGTCGGCCTCCTCGCCCCGGCGCTGGGTGCCCTTGTGCAGGAGGGCATCGACGTCGCCGTGATCCTCAACGCCCTGCGGGCCCGGGGCGGCGGTGGCGGCCGGCCGCCGTTGCGCAGCGCGGAGCTCGCCCTCACCCGTCGCTTCGCGGTGCGCCAGGCCGCGCTCCGGGCGCAGCTCGACCGGCTGCGAGCGGCCGCCGACGGGCTCGGCCATCCCGGAGACGGCGACGCCATGAACGAGGTGCGGGAGGTCTACCGCT
>JBIOZN010000224.1:0-5590 GCA_044871175.1 Acidimicrobiales bacterium
GCGCAGGCAGCATGGGCAGCACCAGGGCCACCGCGCCGGCGACGGCCGCAACCACGATGCGGCCGGGCACGGGCCTCACGCGCACGGGTTCACCGCCGCCGGGGCCTCGTCGCCGACCGGGCCGCCCGAGTCGACCCGCCAGCGCCCGTCGTCGCCCTTCACGAGCAGGATCTGGTCGTGGCCGGCGACCTGGGTGTCGTCGACCACCTCACCCGTGGCCACCACGTAGAGCTCGGCGGCGTCGAAGTAGCACGCCCGCACCACGGCCTCGGTCGGCGTGCTCGACACCACCTCGTCGACCGACCAGTCGAGCACGATGCCGGCCCGGCCCGGCCGCAACGCCTGGCCGGCCGCCTGCCGGTTGGCGATGACGGCCTGCACGTTGTCGCGCAGCACGCCGTCGGTGGTGGCCTCGAGCAGCGCCGGAGACGCCGGGTCACCGGGGGCGGCAGTGGCCGCCGTGTAGGCCGCGTCATAGGCGTCGACGGCCGCCTGCAGTTCGTCGACCGCCGTGCCCGCGCCGCCGCTGTCGGCCTGGGCGGCGCCCGTGTCCTCCGTGGCGGGCTCGGCGGCCCCGGTTGCGGTCCCGGCGTCAGGAGGAGGCGCGGCGGCAGCGGTGTCGGCCGGCGCGCTCGTGGCCGCGGACGCAACCGCGGCGGAGCCGGAATCCGTGGCCGCTGGCACCGGCGAGTCGGGCGGCGCGGCGGTGTCGTCGTCGTTGCAGCCGGCGATCGTGAGGCCCACGGCCACGGCCACCGCCGTGAGGGCCGTCGCCCGGGGGGCGGCACGGATGCCGCTCGCGGGCACGGCGACCGCGCGCAACCTCGGCGCCATGCGCGGTAGGACGCCCCGTCGATCGTGCTGGTTCCGCACCGGATCGACGAGGGTACTGCGGGCCGGCGCCACCGACGAGGGCGCCCGTCCCCGACCAAGCGGAACCGTCCGCTGCGCCAGCGTCGTCAGCACGGAACGTGCCGGCCATCGAGCGAGCCGATACGCGCTCGCTCTCCTCGGGGGCTCCGACCCCGGAACCGAAGGGGCTGCGACTATCGGCGCAGCCTCTTAGGCTCGGCGCGCTCATGACCATGGACCTCGTGTTCGACACCGGTGACGCCACCTTCGACCTCCGGGTCGACGCGGCGCGCCCCGAGGTCACCGTGGGCGAGGTGGTGGGCGTGCTCCGGGGCGATGCCCGGACGGCGGCGCGCGGCCCGGTGGACGTCGATGGCCGCGCCGTCGCGCCCGACACCCCGGTCGGCCAGGCCGGCGTGCTGCGCGGCAGCGTGCTCGGCCTGCGCCCGCGTCCCACCCGCGACCTGCCCCCGCCCAGCGGCGTCGTGCTGGTGGAGGTGCAGTGGGTCGCCGGGCCCCGGGCCGGGGACACCGTCCTGCTGCCGCCGGGCACGCACCTCGTGGGACGCGCGGCGACGTGCGCCGTGGTCGTGGACGACCCGGCCGTGTCGGTGCAGCACTGCGTCCTGCACGTCGACGACGGCGGGCACGCCGCCATCGAGCCGCTGGCGCCCACCAATCCCGTCGAGGTGGACGGCACCGTCGTCACGGCGCGCACGCCCCTGGCCCCGGACCAGCTCGTGAAGCTGGGGCGGGGGCTGGTCACGGTCGGCCCGCCGGCCGCCGACGACCGCCCGGCCGGCGCCCTCGGGCCGCGCAGCGGGGCCACCACCACCACGTTCAACCGGCCTCCACGGGTGCTGCACCCTTACGAGCCCCAGCCCCTCGAACCCCCGACCGAGCAGACCACCGCCTCCGGCGCACGCGGCTTCAGCATCATCACGGTGCTCGGCGGGGCCATCGCGGGCATCGTCATGTACACGCTCACCAAGAGCGTGATCTCGCTCGTGTTCCCCGTCGTGGGGGTCATCACCGGGGTGCTGGGCCAGGTCGACGCCAAGCGGCGGGCCCGCAAGGACGCCCGGCTGTCGACCCGGCGCCTGGGCGCCGCCCTGCGGGACTTCGAGGCCGAGCTGGTGCGCCGCCAGGCGGCCGACCGCGAGCAGCTGCGTCTCACCCATCCCCCGCTGCCCGAGGTTTTCCGGCGGGCCCGCGCCGGCTCGGTGCGGTTGTGGGAACGGCGCCCCGGCCACGACGACTTCCTGCGCCTGAACGCCGGGTACGGCGCCATCCCCTGGGCGCCGCCCTTGGGCGGCCGCAACGCGCCGCACCCCGACGCCGTCGCCGCCCTCAAGGCCCACGGGCTGCTCACCGGCGCGCCGGTGGTGGTGTCGCTGGCGGGGCGGGGGATCATCGGCCTGGCCGGGGACCGGGCCCTGTCGCTGGCCGTGGCCCGGGCCTTGCTCTGCCAGGTGGCCACCCACCACGGTCCCGCCGACGTCACGATCGTGCTCGGGTGCAGCCCCGGCACGGTGGCCGACTGGAACTGGGCCAAGTGGCTGCCCCACCTCACCGATCCCTCGGGCAGCGAGGAACCGCTCGTGGGCGTGGGCCCCGAAGGCCTCGAGGCCACCCTGGGCGACCTGCTGCGCTCGGAGGCCCAGGCCCGGCGCACCACCCTCGTGGTGGTCGACGGCGACGGGTTCACCTCGGCGCGCGCCACCCGCCTGCGCGCCCTGATGGCCGACGAGGAGCGGCCGTTCGCCGCCCTGTTCCTGGCGCCGTCGGTCGACCGGCTGCCGGCCCAGTGCACCGAGGTGATCGAAGTGGGCATCGACGGGCCCCGCGCGCGGCTGCGGCGGCCCCGGCGGGCCGAGCTGGTCGACGGGTTCCGGGTGGCGGGCACCACCGAGCACGACGCCCGGGAGTGCGCCCGTCACCTGGCCCGCTTCGACGACCCCGACCTGGTGGCCGAGGGCAGCGGACTGCCCGCCCAGGCCAGCCTCCTGTCGGTGCTGGGCGACGCCTACGCCGAGCCCGACACCTACCTGGCGGCGTGGGCGGCCGAGGGTCCCGACCCGCCCGTGCGGGGCCCCGTCGCCCTCACCGAGGAGGGGCCCTTCGAGCTCGACATGGCCGCCGACGGCCCTCACGCCCTGATCGCCGGCACCACCGGGTCGGGCAAGAGCGAGCTGCTGCGCTCGGTCGTCACCAGCTTCGCGGCGCGGTGCAGCCCCACTGGGGTGAACTTCGTGCTCATCGACTACAAGGGCGGTTCGGCCTTCGACGTGGCCGGTGGCCTGCCCCACACCGTCGGCATGGTCACCGACCTCGACGAGCACCTGGGCGAGCGGGCGCTCCGCTGCCTCGAGGCCGAGCTGCACCACCGGGAGCGGGTGCTGCGCGACGCCGGCGCGTCCGACCTGCCCGCCTATCGCGCCCTGCCCGGAGTGGCCCCCATGCCCCGGCTGGTCGTCGTGATCGACGAGTTCGCCACGATGGCCGCCGAGCTACCCGACTTCTTGAACTCCCTGGTCGGCATCGCCCAGCGGGGCCGCTCGCTGGGCGTGCACCTCATCCTCGCCACCCAGCGGCCGGCGGGGGCGGTGAACGCCAACATCAAGGCCAACACCAACCTGCGCATCGCCCTGCGGGTGCAGGATGCGGCCGACTCCACCGACGTCCTCAACGACCCCGCCGCCGCCCGCCTCCCTCGCAGCCGGCCGGGCCGGGTCATCCTGCGCCTCGGGCCGGGCGAGCTGGTCACCGCCCAGGCGGCCCGGGTCACCGGACCCCAGCGGGGCTCGGGGCCGGCGGTCACCGTGCAGCCCTTCCGCCTCGTCCCGGGCGACGCCTCGGCGGGATCGGTGCCACCCACGGGGGAGAGCGCGCCGGGGCCGGCGGAGGCCGGAGGCGGCGCCGGCCCGGTCACCGAGTTGGAAGCGATCGTGGCCGCCACCCGGGAGGCGGCCCGCCGGGCCCGGCTGCCCGAGCCCCGCCGCCCGTGGCCCGACCCCCTGCCCGCCAGCGTCGACCTGCTGGCCCTGCTCGACCCGCCGCCGCCCTCGCCCACCGCCACCTGGGTCGGCCTGGCCGACGACCCCGACGGCCAGGCCCAGTACCCCCTGGCCATCGATCTGGCCGACGGCCACCTGGGCGTGTTCGGGGTGCGCGGCTCGGGCACCACCACCGCCCTCCTCACCGCCGTCCTGGGGTGGGCCCACCGGCTCGGCCCCGACGAGTTGCACGTGTACGCGGTCGACTTCGGGGCCGGCGAGCTGGCCCCGTTGGAGGCCCTGCCCCACGTAGGGGCGGTCATCCGGGCCACCGAGACCGAGCGCCAGCTGCGCCTCCTGCGCCTGCTCGCGGCCACGGTGGACGAGCGGCGGGCCGGCCGCGACGGCGGCCCCCGCCTCCTCGTCGTGATCGACGACCTGCCCGCCTTCCGGGCCGGGCTGGACGACGCCGGCGACCCGAACGCCCAGGGTCTGTTCGACCGCACCTTCGCCGCCGCCGCCGAGGTCGGGGTGCACTTCGCCATCACCGCCGACCGCATCTTCGGCACGCCCCGGGCGATCCTCGACCGCTGCGGCCGCAAGGTGCTGCTCGAGCTGGCCGACAAGTCCGACTTCCAGACCTTCGGCTTCGCCGCCAAGAACCTGCCCTCGTTCCGCCCCGGGCTCGGCCTCGACACGGTCAGCCGCCTGGAGGTCCAGCTGGCGGCGGCCGGCGACCTCGAGGAGGCCGTCGCCAAGGTGGCCGCGCGCCACGCCGGCACCGCCGGGCCGCCCGCCATCGGTGTGCTCCCGGCGCTGGTCACCACGGCCGAGCTGGCCCCGCCCACCGTCGGACCGGCCCATCCCTGGCGGGTGCCGTTCGGGCTGTCGGACACGACGCTGGCGGCCACCACCTTCGAGCTGCTCGAGGGGGACCATCTGCTGGTGGCCGGACCGCCCCGTTCGGGGCGCTCGACCACCTTGGCCACCATCGCCACCCAGCTGCGCCGGTCGCCCACCGGGCCCTATCTGGCGGCCGTGGCGGTGCGGCGCTCACCGCTGCGGGAGGCGCCCTGGCGGGACCTGTTCGACGAGGTCGTCACCGACACCGCGACGGTGGGCCCGGCCATCGCCCGTCTCGTCGTCCACCCCGGCCCGGTCGTGCTGCTGGTGGACGACGCCGAGACGGTGGAGGACAAGGACAGCGTCTTCAAGGAGCTGTTCGCCGCCCACCGCCCCGACGTGCACGTCATCGCCGCCGGGCGCAACGACGCCCTGCGCTCGGCCTACAGCCACTGGACCCGCCAGGTGCGCGAGAGCCGACGGGCCATCCTCGTCGTGCCCGCCCTCGACTACGACGGCGATCTGGCCGGAGCTCCCCTGCCCCGCCGTCCCCGCCTGCCGCTGCTGCCCGGGCGGGGCTACCAGTCCTGGGACGGCCTGCTCGAGCTCGTCCAGGTGGCGGTGCCGTGACCGCCGACGCCCGGCGGGTCGGCCGCTACCGGCTCGACCGCCCGCTGGGCGGCGGCGAGCACAGCGAGGTGTGGGCGGGGGTGGACGAGCGGCTCGGCCGCCCCGTCGCCGTGAAGGTGCTCCACGGCGCCACCGCCGCCGACCACGCGTTGCGGGAGCGGTTCCTGCGGGAGGCCACCGCTGTGGCCCGGGTCGACCATCCCGGCATCGCCCCGGTGTTCGACGGCGGGCTGATCGACGGCGAGCTCGTGCTCGTGATGCCCCTGGTG
>JBIOZN010000225.1:0-8737 GCA_044871175.1 Acidimicrobiales bacterium
GTGACGCCGGCCGCCCCCGGCCCGCCCGCAGTGACGCCGGCCGCCCCCGGCCCGCCCGCAGTGACGCCGGCCGCCCCCGGCCCGCCGCTTCGCACCGACGCCCTCGACTTCACCCTGCCGCCCGCCGTCGAGGCCCACGAGCCCGTCGAGCTCGACGGCCGCCGCCGGGACGACGTCCGTCTCCTGGTGGCCACCGCCGCCGACCGAGCCCTCACCCACCACCGCCTGATCGACCTCCCCACGCTGCTGGCGCCGGGGGACGTGCTGGTGGTGACCACCTCGCCCACCCTGCCGGCGGCCGCCGGCGCCCGGCGCCGGGTGACCGGCGAGCCGGTGCTCGTGCACTTCGCCACGCCGGCACCGTTCACCGGCCCGGCGGGAGGCGTGTGGGTGGTGGAGCTGCGCCGGCCGGAGGTGGGCGGCAACGCCCCCCTGCGCGACGCGCACAGCGGCGAGCGCGTCGACCTGGCCGGCGGCGGCGGGCTGCGCCTTCTCGCTCCGGCCACGGGCATGATGCCGGACGGGGGCGTCCGGCTGTGGCTGGCGACCGTTGAGCTGGTGGGCCCGGTCGAGGGGTGGCTCGCCCATCACGGCCGTCCGATCCGCTATCGCGACACCGTCCGCCCGGTGGCCCTCGACGACTACCAGACCGTGCTGGCCCGGCCGGGTACGGCCGGCAGCGCCGAGATGCCATCGGCCGGGCGGCCGCTGTCCACCGAGCTGGTCACCGCCCTCGTCGCCGCCGGCGTCCTGCTCGCCCCCCTGACACTGCACGCCGGGGTCTCGTCGCTGGAGGAGGGCGAGCACCCGCCGGCCGAGCGCTACGAGGTGCCCGAGGCCACGGCGGCGCTCGTCGACCACGTCCACCGCCGGGGCGGGCGGGTCGTCGCCGTCGGCACCACCGTCGTGCGGGCCCTCGAGACCGTGGCCGACACCCGTGGGCGGGCCCACCCGGGCGCGGGGTGGACCGAGCTCGTGCTCGGCCCCGAGCGTCCCGCCCGCCTGGTGGACGGGCTGCTGACCGGGTGGCACGAGCCCCGCTCCTCGCACCTGCGCCTGCTCGAAGCGGTGAGTGACCGGGACCTGCTGGAGCGGTCGTACGCCGCCGCCCTCGCCGCCGGCTACCACTGGCACGAGTTCGGCGACCTTCACCTGTTGCTGGGCGGAGGACGTTGGAGTGGCCGGCTCAGACGACCTTGAGCTCGACGGGGACGTTGCCCCGGGTGGCATTCGAGTAGGGGCACACCTGGTGGGCCTGCTCGACGAGCCGGCGGGCGACATCGGCATCGACGCCCGGGATGGCCACCTGCAACGTCACCGCCAGGCCGAAGCCGCCACTGTCGTCGGGCCCGATGCCCACGTCGGCGTCGACCGTCGAGCCGCTGACGCTCACCTTGTCGCGCCGGGCCACCAGCAGGAGGGCGCTGTGGAAGCAGGCGGCGTAGCCGGCGGCGAAGAGCTGCTCGGGGTTGCTGAGCCCGCCCGCCCCGCCCATCTCCTTGGGGATGGCGAGGTCCATGTCGAGCTGGCCGTCGTCGGAGCGGACGTGCCCGTTGCGACCCTCTCCGGTGGCAGTGGCATGGGCCGTGTAGAGCGGTGGCACGGGGCCTCCCAGTGGTGCAGTTGCCGGATGTGGGCCGGACACTAGAGGGCGGTGGCCGCCCTACCCTCGCCGGGCGATGAGCGATCTGCGCCCACCGAGCCTGCCGGCCGGCGCCCCTCCCGACCTCGTGGCCTTTGTCGCGTGCCGGCGTGACTGCTGCGAGCTGACCAACGGAAAGATCCCGTGGCTCCCCGCGCCGGCGGCGGTGCCGCGCCGCTTCAAGCGCTTCTTGGCCCCCTCGCTGACGGTGCGGCCCACTGACGGGAACCCTGCCGGCGCCGACCTGGCCGTCGGGTGGGGGCCGGTGAAGCTCCACCTGCGGGCCGCCGTCACCGCCGAGGGCCTGGTGCTCAGCGCGGCGGGCACCCCGCCGCCGGGGCTGTCGGTGGTGGTGGCCGGCTTCGACTCGTGGGCCACCGACCTGAACCGGTGGCTCGCGTCGCGAGGGCGGCGCCTCGGGCGACCCCGCGTGGCGCCGGGTCGGCTGGTGCTGGTGAAGGAAGACTGCGAGCGGTGACAACTCACTCGACCTTCCCCGCCCGGCTTGTCACAGTGGTCCCGTGACGCCGATCCTCGAGGGCACCCAGCGCCGGGGCGCGGTTCTCCTGGCCGCCGCCGCGTCGGCCGCCGCCGGGCTCGTCCACGCCGCCGCCGCCGGCGGCCATGCCGGCGAGGACACCCTCGTCGCCCTGTTCGCCCTGGTGGCGGTGGCCCAGCTCGGTTGGGCCTTCGCCGTCCTGGTGGTGCCGCGCCCCGGGCGCGCCCTCCTGGCGTGCGGGTTCGTCGTCAACGCCGGCGCGGTGGTGGTGTGGGCGCTCACGCGCACGGTCGGGTTCGGGGTCGTGGACGCCCTCGCCGAGGTGGAAGACGTGGGCACCCAGGATCTCATCTGCGCCGTGCTCGGCGCCGTGGCCGCGCTGGGCGCCCTGGTGGCGCTGGCCACCGCCGCTCGTCCGGCCCGCCCCGACCGCACCCATGCCGCCCTGGCCGCCGGAGCCGCGGCGCTCGTACTGGCCGTGCCGGCCCTCACCGCCGGGCACGACGCCGACCACGATCATGGCGTCGAGGTGGCCGCCGCCGGATCGGCGGCCGGGGGGGCCGGGGTGGCCGCCGCGGTGACCGGCCACGTGCACGACGACGCCGCCGCATCCGCCGGGCACGTCCACGACGAAGCTGCCCCCACCACCGTCGCCGCCCCGGCCAGCCCGGGGGGCCCGGCCACGACGGCCGACCCGGCCACCACGGCCGCCGCGACCGCCGCCGACCATGCCACCGGGCACGTGCACGCCGCGGGGGCGAGCGCCGTCATCTCCCTCGACGACCCCCGGGTCACGCCCGAGCAGCGGGCCGCCGCCCAGGCCCTGATCGACACGACGCGCGCCGGCATGGCCGCCTTCCCTGACGTCGGCGCCCTCACCGCCGCCGGGTACCTCTCGATCGGCGACGGGGTCACCGGCTACGAGCACTTCGTGAACTGGGCCTACCTCAGCGATGACGCCGTGCTCGACCCCAACCGCATCGAGTCGATCGTGGCCCAGGTGGGTGCCGACGGCAGCCGCCAGATCGTGTCGGCCATGTACATCCTCCCGCTCGGCCAGACGATGGCCGATGTGCCCGACATCGCCGGTCCCCTCACCACCTGGCACGACCACCAGGACCTGTGCTGGTCGCCCGACGGGAAGGTCGTCGGCCGCTTCCGGGACGGGGCCTGCCAACCCGCCGGCACGCTGGCCCCGACGCCCCCGATGCTGCACGTGTGGATGGTGGAGAACCCCTGCGGCCCGTTCGCCGGCATCGAGGGCCACGGCGCCGCCGCCTGCTGAGCGGAAGTGGGTCGGAGCTGCGTCTGTGTGATCTGTTGTTCGTGACCTCCAACGATGTGGCACCGCGTAACCACAGACCGTCGACCCGGATGCGCGTCCCCGTGCAGGAACGCGACGCGGATCGGGATCAGCCCACCGTTGGTGACCGTCCGCGGATCACCATGCCGGTCGACGCCATCCCGCCCGGGCGCCCCCCTGGACCTCGCGCTCGACGCCATCGACTCCGGGGCGCGCCCTCTTTAGGCCGCGGATTGCACCGTAGAGGTGCAAATTCCTGACTGAAGCGGCGGCGTGCACCCGTTCGAGCATGAGGCCGTACGCGCACGCCCGTTACGCACGTGCTCTCAGAGCAGGGCCCGCACGGCGTCGATGGTGTCGGCGTCGGTCGGGGAGCGGTCGGGCCGGTAGCTGCGGACGCGGGCGAAGCGCAGGGCGACGCCGCCGGGGTAGCGGCTCGACACCTGCACCCCGTCGAGGGCGACCTCGACGACCAGTACGGGGCGCACGGTCACGACGAGGCCCCGCCGGTCGACCGCCCGCGCCTGCAGCTGCTCGGTCTGCCAGCGCAGCAGGTCGTCGGTGAGCCCCTTGAACGTCTTGCCCACCATGACGAAGCCGCCGTCGGGGTCGCGGGCGCCGAGGTGCAGGTTCGACAACCATCCCGTGCGCCGCCCGTGGCCCCATTCGGCCGCCAGCACGACGAGGTCGAGCGTGCGCACCGGCTTCACCTTGCGCCACGCCCCGCCCCGTCGCCCCGCCAGGTAGGTCGAGCCGAGCGCCTTCACCATCACGCCCTCGTGGCCGTGGGCCACGGCATCAGCGGCGACGCGCTCGGCCCGGGCGGCGTCGGCCGGCCCCTGGACCCGCTCGGCCGGGATGCGCCACGGCCCCGCCACCCGCTCGAGCACGTCCAGCCGCTCGTCCAACGGTGTGTCGACCAGGTCGGCGCCGTCGGCGTGCAGCACGTCGAAGAAGAATGGTTGCAGCTCCAACCCGGCGGCGGGGGCGAGGGGCACGGCCTCGGTGCCGAACCGGCTCATGGTGTCCTGGAAGCGGTGCGGCCGACCGTCGTCACCCAGACCCAGCACCTCGCCGTCGAGCACGAGATCGCCGCCGGGCAGCCCGGCGGTGATGCGGACCACCGCCGGCAGGCGTTCGCCCACCTCATTGCCGTTGCGGGTGAAGACGCGCACGGCCGCGCCCGTACGGTGCACCTGGATCCGGGCGCCGTCGAGCTTCCACTCCACCGAAGCCGGCCCGGTCTCGCCCAGCGCGGTACCGACGTCGGGCGAGGAGGCGGCCAGCATGGGCTGGAGGAAGCGCCCGGGCTCGATCTGCAGTCCGTCCAGCCCGGTTTCCCCGTGCGCCAGGGCCCGGGTGGCGGCCACGGCCAGATCGCCGCTGAACATGGCCGCCCGTTGCACCGCCGCCCGGGGGACGCCGGCGGCGGCGGCGACTGCGTCGGCCATCACCCCGTCGAGGGCGCCCTGGCGCAGCTCACCGGTGAGGATGCGCACCAGCAGCTCGGCCTCGGGAGCCGTGGCCCGCTCGAGGAGGGCCCGCAGGGCGTGGCGCCGGCGCGCCTGGGAGGTCGGTCCGCTCGTGACGGCCAGCTCGTCGAGGGCGGCGTCGACCTCGGTCAGCGTGAGCGTGGGGTGATCGGCGGCCGGTACGTCGCGCAGGACGGCGAGGGTGGCCCAGCCCACGCCGATCCGCCCCTGCCGGGGCCGACCCGTGAGCACGCCCACGGCGATCGGCACCTCGGTGGGCTCGAGGCAGCCGAGCAGGTCGGCCAGGAGCGCCACCTTGCCCGAACGCCGGCTGGTGGCCGCCACGGCCACGGACGCGGCGGCCACGTCAGCGAAGAGCACGACGGCGATTGTGGTCCGCCGGCCTCGCCGACCGGGCGCCCGCTCGGCTTCGTTCACGCCGGGCCTCGTGCCCGCCTGCGTCGGCCGTCGCCGGCCCGTGCCAGCCTGGCCGGGTGCTGGCCGGCTCGCCGCCTCTCGTGCTGCCCTCCCCCTGCCTGGTCGTGCTGGTGGGGCCGTCGGGCGCGGGCAAGTCGACCTGGGCGGCGGGTGCCTTCGCCCCCCACCAGGTCGTGGCCAGTGACCGCCTACGGGCGCTCGTCGGCGAGGGGGAGGACGACCAGGCCGCCGGCACCGACGCCTTCGCCGTGCTGGACGACGTGGTCGACCGCCGCTTGCGCCGGGGCCTGACGACGGTGGTGGACAGCCTCGCCCTCGACCCCGCCCGCCGGCGGACGTGGCTGGGACTGGCCCGCCGCCACGGCCGGCCCGCCCACGTCATCGCCTTCACCGGCGTCTCGGCGACCGAATGCCGGGCGCGCAACAAGCGCCGCTCGCCCCGCGTCCCCGACGGCGTGCTCGCCGCCCAGCTCAAGGGCTGGCCGGGCGTCGTGGGCGATCTGGCCGGCGAGGGTTGGGACGGCGTGCACGCTCCGGGCCCGGTGCGCCTGGTGCCCGCCGCCCTGGCCGCCACCGCGCCCGCGGCGGCCCGGCAGCGGAAGGACCCGGTGCGCCTGCGGTTCGAGCTCCAGATCCCGCGCTTCGAGGGCCCGGGCGGCCCCGAGCACCACGCCGAACGCCTCCGCCGCATCGCCACCGTCGCCGAGGACGTCGGCTTCGAGGGGCTGTGGGTGATGGACCATCTCCGCCAGATCCCCGCCTTCGGCCCCGCCTGGCACGACATGCTGGAGAGCTACACCGCCCTGGCCTTCCTGGCCGCCGTCACCCGCCGCGCCCGCTTGGGCACGATGGTCACGGGCATCACCTACCGCAACGTCGCCCACCTCGGGAAGATCGTCGCCACCCTCGACGTGCTGAGCGGCGGCCGGGCCGTGTGCGGGCTGGGCGCAGCGTGGTTCGCCGCCGAGCACACCGCCTACGGCTGGCCGTTCCCGCCCCTGGGCGAGCGCTACGCCCTGCTCGAAGATGCCCTGCAGTTGCTCCCGCTCCTGTGGGGGCCGGGAACGCCGGCGTTCAGGGGGCGGGTCGTGTCGGTGCCCGAGGCCCTGTGCTACCCCCGGCCCCTGCAGGCGCACGTCCCCATCCTCGTGGGCGGCTCGGGGGAGCGGCGCACGCTGCGCCTGGTGGCCCGCTACGCCGACGCCGCCAACCTGTTCGGCGAGCCCGACGTCGTCGCCCACAAGGTCCGCGTGCTGGCCCGCCACTGCGCCGACGTCGGGCGCGATCCGGCCACGGTCGAGGTCACCCACCTCTCCACCGTGCTCGTCGGGCGCGACGACGCCGAAGTAGCCGCCGCGCTTGATCGCATCCGGCCGCCCCGCACCGGCGCCGAGCGCTTCGCCGCCGCCAGCGGCGCCGGCACCGTCGGCGACCACGTCGGGCGGTTCCGGGCCTTCGCCGAGGCGGGGGTGCGCACCGCGGTGGTGAGCCTGGCCGACCTTGGTGACACCGCGCCGCTCGAACGCTTCGCCCCCGTCATCGCCGCCTTCACCGCCGGGTGACGTGGGTGACGCCGGCTGACCGCCGGCTGACCGCCGGCTGACCGCCGGTTGCCTGCGGCTGCGCCCGCTCGCCGCCCCGACCATCCCATGTGTGACGCATCGACGCGGGACGTCGATCGTCGTCACGCAGGCGGATGGCGCCGGGGTCAGCGGCTCAGGATCTCGTCGGCCAGGCCGACGGCGCAGGCCTGGGCGGCGGTGAGGGAACGGCCATGATCGAGGTCCTGGGCCATGGCCTCGAACGGGCGGCCGGTGGCGGCCGCCAGCCGCGCGGCCAGCTGGGCGCAGGCCTCGGCGTGGCGTCGGGCGGCGTCGTCGAGCTCGGCGGCCGTGAGGACGCCGTCGGCCTCCACCGCCGGGAGGCGCAGGCCGAGCCGGGCGTGGGGGGCCACGAGCCGGCCCCCGGTGCCGCAGGCGACCACGGCGGCGGCCGTGCCCGTCGCCTCGCCCAGCGCCACGGTGCGCACCGGCGCCCGCATGGCGTCGAGCACGTCGATCACCGCCCACACCGCCTCCACCGGGCCTCCGGGGCTGGTGACGAGCAGCTCGACCGGCTCGGCGGCCTCACCGTCGAGCGTCATGAGCGCGGCCGCCGCCCGGGTGGCCGTCTCGTGGTCGAGCGCGCCCCGCAGGAACACGCGCCGCTGGGCGAACAGCAGGGCGAACGGGTCGGGCCCGGTGGGGCGGTCGACCACGAGGGGCGGCGGGGACGCCGGCGCCGGAGCCGGCTCGGGCCGCCACGGGCGGTAGGGCGGGACGCTCACGAGGATCCGGCCTCCGCGCTGGCCCAGCCGAGGCGCCGCCCGAGGGCCTCGGCGTAGCGGTGCAGGGTCGAGAGGCGCACGTCGCGATCCCCCCGCTCGAGCCGGGCCACGGCCGACTGCGACGTGCCCATGCGCGCCGCCACCTCGGTCTGGCTCAGGCCTCGACGCCGGCGCTCGACCACGAGCAGCTCGATGAGCTCGCCGGGCGAGGCGGCCAGGTCGGCGAACCCCGGGAAGACCGAACGAGGAGAAGGTTCGGGTGGCGTCGCCCCGGGCATATCGAAGCCAGTATCTCATATTCGAGATCACCCTGACGAGCAGGCGACCATCGCCATGTGGTCGACTGGGGAGGACAGGACGGGGAGGTGCGGGTGGACCAGGTGATCCTCAGCCCGGAGCGCCGCCGGTGGGATGAACTGCGGGTGCAGTGTCGGAGCGTCCACCGCCGCGGGTGGTGGCTCGCCATCGCCATCATCACGGTCGCCTTCGTCGTCACCGGGGTGGCGGTCGCGGACGCCATCCTGCGGGCCCTCGCCGCCGCCGTCGACCCCTCCGTGGAACCGGGGCTCGACCCGACGCTGGGCTGGCTCGGCTACCCGGCGCTGGCCGCGCTGGCCGTGGTCGTCCTCGCCCGGGCGGCGGTCTGGCCCCAGGCTCGAGAGTTGCGGCGGCTGCGGCCCCACGGAGCCGAGGCGGTACGTCTGGCCAGCACGGCCCATGCGCCCGTCCTGCGCGCCTGCCTGGGCGAGCACCAGCGCATTGCGGCGGCGCGCGCCCAGCTGCCCGCCGCCGGCGCCGAGCGGCTCGGCCCGCTGCTGGCCGGCTGCGAGCGTGCCACCTGGGCCCTGGCCGAGCGCAGCCGGTGGGCGGCCGAATCGGGCTCGCTTCCCGCCATCGCCGATGTCGGCGCCGCCCTGGCCGCCCACCACGCCGAGCTGGCCGGGATCGCCCACGACCTGGAGCGCGCCGCCGACGCCCTCGGCCGCCTGGCCGGACCCACCGGCGGCGGCCCGGCGGCCCTGCTGGGGATGGGCCCCGTGGCCGCGGCCCGGGCCGA
>JBIOZN010000226.1:0-3454 GCA_044871175.1 Acidimicrobiales bacterium
GAGGCGCCGTAGGCGAGGGCCGGCGCCACGGTGACGTGGGAGCGGGCGGCGGCCAGGCGCTCGGCGAGGGCGGTGGCGATACGGGTGTCGGTGTCGAGGGGCAGGTGGGGACCGTGCTGCTCGCAGGCCCCGACCGGGATGGCGAGCACCAGCCCGGGCTCGTCGACGTCGGGCCAGGTCGCGTCGGCCAGCCTCACCCGTCCCGGTACCCCCACTCGGCGAGCGCCGCCAGGATGCGGGCTGCGGCCTCGCCGGGCTCCAGCGCTACGGCCGTGGTCGCCGCGGCCGCCGGCAGGCCGGTGTCGGTGAGGGCCACGATGCGCTCGCGCGCCGTCTGCCCGACCGGCGCCGGCAGCACCCTGGCACGGGGCCGGAACGGCCGGGTCGTGCGGGAGCCCTGCTCGATGACGGGTGGGCCAGGCTGCACCTCGATGGCCGACCGCCGCGCCGCCAGCCAGCTGCCGACCGAGGCGCGCCGGAGCCGTGCCGTCGCCCCCTCGACCGAGAGCACGCCGGGAGCACCGACGCGCAGCCGCTCCCTGCGGCCCCCGTCGAGCCGGCGGGTCGCAGAAACGACACCGGGCGTGCCGGCGAGCTCGATGGCCACCAGCCCCAAGGCCTGCCGTGCGCCGAGCAGCGCGGCCAGGTAGGCAGGGACCGACCCGCTGCCCCGGTCGAGCGACTGGTCGCCGCACCACACCAGATCGCACGCCGCCAGCGCGGGGGCCAGGGCGGCGGCGACGGTCTCGCTCGGAGCGTCGCGTGTCAGGTTCACGCGTCGGGCTTCGGCTCCGTCGCCGAGGGCGAAGTGCAGGATGCCGTCGGCGACGGCGGGGCCGGCTGTCACGGCCACGACGGTGCCCCCCCAGGCGTCCGCGCAGCGCAGCGCCCACTCCAGGGCGGCCAGGTCGGCGTCGGACAGGCCGGTGAAGCGCGGGTCGTGGTGGGCCGCGCCGGTCAGGGGATCGACCTCCGGACGCCGATCCTGCAGCTTGAGGCACACGCCGAACCGCACGGCTAGCTCCGCCGGAAGACCACGCCGTGGCCGCCCTCCGGGTAGTGCCAGGTGATGGCGCCCTCCGTGTTGCAGACGAGGTAGCACGTGCCGCACTCGAAGCACTGCTCGTAGTTGAAGAGGATCCCGCCGTCGGCTGTCGGCACGAACAGGTTGGCGGGGCACGCCGCCACACAGGCGCGCGTCGAGCACCCCCGGCAGGCGTCGCCATCGACGACGATGTGGGGCTCGGGGGCCACCCGGAAGATGACCGTGCCCATCCGGTCCTCGAACGAGATGGCCGGCCAGCTCTCGGTCGAGGGGATCGGGACGGCCGACACGCCGGGCACCCTCAGATCGGTCATCCGAAGCTCCGTCATCCGAAGCTCCGGGCCGCAGTCCACGCGTCCCGGGCCAGGTCCCGCACCCGGAGCCCGGCCCGGCGGAGCTCGTCGCGTCCGATGCGGGCCAGACCCGGCTTGGGATCGGGGTTGTCGATCCGGAACATCCGCTCCACGAGGTTGCAGGCCAGCTGCGGGTACCGCTCCTGGACTCGCTCGCCGAGCACGAGGGAGGGCACCCGCCGCAGCTTGCGGTGGTCCTTCAGGACGAAGATCTCCTCGAGCCGGCGCCGGTAGCCCGCCAGGCCATCGGCACTGACGTCGTCGCGGGCCAGGGCCCCGGCCGCGGCCTCCGCGGCGATCATGCCCGACGCGATGGCGAAGTTGACACCCTCCAGCCAGATGCCGGCGGCCAGGCACAGCGCGGCAGCGTCGCCGGCCACCAGCAGGCCGTCGCCGGCCAGACGGGGGATCATCGTCCACCCGGCCTCGGGGATGAGGTGGGCGCTGTACTCCTTCAGCTCGCCGCCCTCGACGAGCGGCGCGATCGCGGGGTGGGCCTTCAGGTCGGCGATCACCTCCTCCGGCCTTCGCTGCTGCGCGGCCAGCGCCGGGAGCTTCAGCACCACCCCGATGCCGACCGTGTCGAGGTTGGTGTAGACGAAGCCGCCTCCCGGGATGCCCTGCGTGCAGCCCAGGATCTCGATGTCGACGCCCTCCCGGTCCCGCACCCCGAAGCGCTCGTCGATCACGTCCTTGGGGAGGGCGAGCGTCTCCTTCACGCCCAGCGTGTAGTGGGCGGCGTCGACCGGCCCGTAGAGCCCGGCCTCCTTGGCGAGGAAGGAGTTCACGCCGTCGCAGGCGATCACCACCTTGGCCTCGATGTCGCCCCGGTCGGTGCGGACGCCGACCGTGCGGCCCCGGTCGTCGCGCAGCAGTCCGGTCGCCGTCGTGAACGTGATGAGCGAGGCGCCCTCACCCTCGGCCTTCGCCGCCAGCCACGCGTCGAAGTCGGGGCGGTAGGCCGTCGCGCCGTTGTAGGGCGGGCCGGCCCAGGCCTGCGTGCGGAAGTCCACCGTCAGCGCCTGCGTCGGCGTCGTGAGCATGGTGGCCCGGCGGACGATCCACCGTTGGATGGGCGCTTCCTCCCACCACGCCGGCAGCAGCTTGTCGAGGATGCGGGGGTAGACGACGCCGCCGTACATGTTCTTGCTGCCGGGGAAGGGCCCCCGCTCGAGGAGCACCACGTCGAGCCCGGTCCGGGCCAGCACGAGCGCCGCGGCCGACCCCGCCGGGCCGGCCCCCACCACGACGACGTCGGCGGTCGTGTCAGCCATCGGTCACCTCGAGCCGGCCGTCGAGGACATTGTCGCCCACCCCGAGGAGGAGGGCGAGCTCGTCGAGCACAGCGTTGGCGTCGGCCACGATGGCCAGGTCGGCGAGCTGCATCATCGGGCAGGAGGCATCGGTGTTCACGCTCACGATGTGGTCGGGGTGACCGAGGCCGCTGGTGTGCTGCACCGCACCGCTGATGCCGAAGGCCAGGTAGAGGCGGGGGTCGACCACCACGCCCGTGGTGCCGATCTGGCGTTCGTGGGGCAACCAGTGGCGGTCGGTCACCACGCGGGTCGCGCCGACGGACGCTCCGAGCGCGGCGGCGATGCGCTGGAGCTGGCCGAACCGCTCGGCACGATCGAGCCCGGCCCCACCGCCCACGATGCGCTGGGCCTCGGCCAGATCCATGGTGGCGGCATCGGGCGGGAGCACCTCGAGCACCTCGGCGTCGCTCTCACCGCGGGCCACCAGGCTCAGGTGTTCGACGGGCGGCCCCGCGCCGGTGCCAGTTCCCGTGGACGTCTCGACCCCTCGCACCCCAGGCTGCAGCGTCGCTACGAAGGGCCCCGTGGCGCGGATCTCCTCGATGACGAGGCCACCCTGGCGGGCGACGTCGGCGCCGTGGACGCCAACCTCGATGGCGCCGGCCAGCAGTGGCCGGCCGAGGACGTGGGCGATGCGGGCCGCCAGGTCGCGGCCATCGGGGGAGCCGGGCAGCACGAGCACCGCTTCGCCTTCGAGCACGGGTTCCAGTGCCTCGGCCCACGACGCGGGAGCGAAGCCA
>JBIOZN010000227.1:0-30009 GCA_044871175.1 Acidimicrobiales bacterium
CGACGAACGGAAGACCGATCCTGCGCGAGCGATATCGGGGAAGCCGCTCTGTGAACCCTGAAAAACAGGCCTGCCGACTCAGGTTCTCGTCGTCATGGTCGAGGTCGTCGCACCGGGAACATCAGATCAGGCGGCGCTCGTTCGCCCAAGCGGTAAGTTGGTGACGGTTCGACAGCTGGAGCTTGCGCAACGCGGCCGAGACGTGGGACTCGATCGTCTTCACCGACAGGTGCAGCCGGCTGGCCACTTCCTTGTAGGTGTAGCCGCGTGCGATCAGTCGCAGGACCTCCTGCTCCCGCGGCGTGAGGTGGTCGAGCTCCGGATCGGTCGGTGCGGGGCCGTCACCCGAGAAGGTGTCCAGGACGAACCCGGCGAGGCGGGGCGAGAAGACGGCGTCGCCGTCGTACACCCGCTCGACGGCGTCGGCCAGCTCGGCCGCCCCGATCGTCTTGGTGACGTAGCCGCGGGCGCCGGCGCGCACCACGGCGATGACGTCCTCGGCCGAGTCCGACACGGAAAGGGCCAGGAAGCGGGGCGCCGAGGGGTCGTGGCGTACCGCGCCGATGACCCGCTGGCCGCCGCCGCCGGGCAGGTGGACGTCGAGCAGCACGACGTCGGGGGCGGTCTCATGGATCCGCGCGATCGCCCCGTCGGCGTCGGCGGCCTCGCCCACGATCTCGATCCGGTTCCCGACGCTGGCCAGCTCGGCGCGCACTCCCGCCCGGAACAGGGCGTGATCGTCGACCAGCAGGACTCGGACGCTCATCGCCGGCTCCGCGGCACGCGCAGCTCGACCTCCGTGCCGTTCCCTCGTGCCGACGTCAGCTGTGCCGTGCCCCCGGTGCGCTGGACCCGCCCGAGGATCGATTCGCTGATGCCGCGGCGGTCGCCGGCGACGGCCGTGGCGTCGAAGCCGCGACCGGTGTCGCGTACGAAGCCGGTGAGCTCGACATCGTCGGCCTCGACGAACACGTCGACCCGATCCACGGCGGCGTGCCGGGCGGCGTTGACGACGGCCTCGCGGACCGCGGCCACGAGCGTCCGGGCGGCGTCGTCCAGCGGCTGGTCGCCGACCACGACCGTCTCGACGCGGATGTCGTGGTCGGCCTCGATGGCGGCGGCCAGCGCGTCGATGGCGGCGTGCAGCGACGTCGGCTCGCCCGTGTGGACCGTCCCGTAGAGCCAGGCGCGCAGCTCGCGCTCCTGGCGGCGGGCGATGGACGCCATGCGGCGGGAATCGGTCGTGCGCTGCAGGAGGACAAGCGACTGCAGCACCGAGTCGTGCAGGTGAGCGGCGAGGATCGCCCGCTCATCAGCGCGAATCCGCGCCGCCCGATCGTCGTCGAGCCGGCGCAACAGCCGGCCCAACGCGGGCGCGGCGAAGATGGCGAATCCCCCGACGACAACGGCGATCGCGCTGGCGGAGGCGCCGACGTCGCCGAGCCCGCCGGTGCGGCTGGCCAGGGAGGCCACGCCGGCGACGACGAGCGCCAAGCCGGCCAGGATCTGCAACGCGCGCACGGCCGCACGCCCGAGGCTCGGCCGCGCCCCCGCGTCCAGCGACCAGACCACGGAGATCCCGATCGCGATGGCGGCCGCCGGGAGCATCACGCCGTCCCCGGGCCACAGGCCGCTGGCCCGGCACACCACCAGCACAGCGGCGGTGCCGCACGCGATCGCCAGCTCGCGCCGCCACCGGTCGGGGGGACCGAGTCGGCTCGGCCGCACGGAGGCCGCGCCGACCGGGTCGGTGGAGGCGACCGCGGCGAGGCCGTACAGCACGACGCCGAGCCCGCCGGCGAGGGTCAGCAGCCCGACGGCCGCCCGCACGACGGTGGGCTCGACCCGCCACCGCTCGGCCCATCCGCCGCAGACGCCGGCCAGCACGCGGTCGGAGCCGCGAGGGACGCGCAGAGTCTCGGGGACGCGGGGCACGACGGCATCGTCGCGCACCTCCCCCGAATGCTCCATGGGGGCGTTCCCCGCCCGTGGTGTCGCCGGTCAGGGTCCGATCAGGGAGATCCCCGATGGTGCCCCGGTGAGGGCGTGCGTACGGTCGAGCCGTGGACCTCGCCCCGCCGGCCGCTGACCGCTCGCCCGCCGTGGAACCGCCGGTCGAGGAGCCCCAGCCGCCCGGCCGGCCGGTGCCGATCCTGGGCGGCGTCGCCGCCCTGCTCGCCGCCCGCCTCGACATCGACGTGCTGTGGACCCGGATTGCCTTCGTCCTGCTGTCGCTGGTCGGGGGCGTCGGGGTGCTCGTCTACGGCGCGTTCTGGCTGGCATTCATCGTCGGTGCCCGCCCCGGCCGGCGGTGGGCTCGGCTCGTCGGCGGCGCCCTGCTCGTCGTTGGCCTGCCGCTGATCCTGAACGGGGGCCTCCCGTTCTTCGACGGCCCGATCGCCGTGCTGGCGCTGCTGGGTGGCCTGGCCGTCGCCCTCTGGCAACCGCGCTCGGCGACCCGGCGCGCGGCGGCGGCCCCAATCACCTCCGGCCCGGCACCGGGCCCGACGCGGCCCGATGGCGCGGGGACCGTCGCCGAAACGGCGCAGGCGGTTGCCCGGCGGCGTCTGCGGCGGCCCCGCCGAACCGGTCCACCGTCGATCCTGGGGCGCCTGACGCTCGGGATCGCCGTCGTCGCCGCCGCCGTCGGCGCGCTGATCGACCAGGCCAATGGCGGTCGCCTCCACCCCGAGCAGTGGCTCGGCGTGGCCGCCATCGTGTGCGGCGTCGGGCTCGCCGTTGGCGCCGTCGCCGGGCGGGCCCGCTGGCTCGCCCTGCCGGCGCTCGCGTTCGCCGGCACCGCGTTCGTCACCGGGGAGGCGGCCCGCATCGGCCTCGAGCCGACCGCACTCATCGCTGACGCGCACGTCGAGGTCGGCCCGGGCGATCCGGGCGGTTCCCGCCCGCGTGAGCACGTGCTGCTCGGCGATGTCCAGGTCGACGTGCTCGGGGCACCGGCCGCGCCGGTCACCGTGGATGCCCGGGTGGCCGTCGGCGACATCGACGTCCGGGTCGCGGAGGGCGTCACCGTCCAGGTCCGAGCCCGGGCGGATCACGGCGCCGTCGACGTCGCGCGTGTCGAGCGCGGCGACGGCACCTACACGCTGGGCCCCGAAGGCCCCCCTGACGTCGTGGTGGACGCGCGCGTGGGACGGGGCGACATCCACATCGACCAGATGGGGACCCCGAGGGTCCGCCCGACCACCACCTTGTCGACCGACCCCGGACGGCTCACGTATCTCACCGACAGCGTCGCCCTGAGCCCGACCGGGAACGTCGTCCTGGCCGACGGCGAGGTCGTCCTCGGCCGTGACGGCACGGTCATCAGCGGTTCCGCCACCCGGCGGGGCCGGGTCACCGTCGCCACGACCTCGATCGGTGAGTTCCAGCTCCTCCCCGACGGGTGGCTGCTCACCCCGAACAGGGAGCTGCTCGACCTCCAGGCGCGGCCGCCCACGCTCGTCCCGCCCGAACCGCCCTCCGGAGGTTGATCGCCATGCAACGCCACCCGTTCGACGCCGTCTCGGCGGCCCTGGGGGCGCTCGCCATCGCCCTCGGCGCGCTCGTGGCGTCAGGCACGGTCGGATCCTTCGACACCCGCGGTGCCTGGTGGCTGGCCGGAGCCGCCATCGTCGTCGGCCTGGCGATCATCCCGTGGCGAACGCCGCTCGAGCGGCTCGGCCAGGAGGACACGGTCACCACGTCAGAACCCGACGGTCGACTGGGCTGATTGCGTGGTGTTGGTTACCCGCACGCACCCGTCCCGTCCGGGGACGCATTCGCCCAACTCTCGGCGTGAAATCCGCCATATATGGCGGAAATCGCGCCGAGACGGCTTCCGGGCAGCTCACCTCCTGCAGCCGGGCCCTAGCCGAGCCTTTGGGCCCGGGCCACGTCCTCGGGCGCCCGGCCGACGATCCGGCGGTAGTTTCCCGGGTCGGTAGCGCCCTCGGTGGACAGCACGAGCACGGTGCTCGACGAGTCGAGACCCAGCTCGCCGCGCAAGTCGGGGCCGTCGGCCCCGTCGAGTAGGGCGTTGAGCCCGGCCACGGCGGCCGCCCCGGTCTCCCCGGACACCACGCCGACGTCGGCCAGGGCGCGCATCGCCGCGCGCGCCCGGTCGTCGTCCACCGCCATGAACCAGTCGAAGCCGGCCGACACCCGGGGCCAGGCCAGCACCGATGGCGTGCCGCAGTTCAGTCCCACCATGATCGAGCGGTGGGGCCCGGGCACGGTGACGATCTCGCCGGCGCGGGCCGACGCCATGACGCAGGCGGCGTCGATCGGCTCGACGCCCACGAGCACGGGAGGACGCTCCCGCCCGGCCCGGCGGAAATGCACGACGGTGGCGGCCGCCAACGCGCCCACGCCGATGGGGCACACCACGAGGTCGGGGTAGGGCAGCTGGGCGGCGGCCAGCGTGTCCTCCAGCTCCCAGAAGATCGTCCCGTAGCCCTCGATCACCCAGCCGGGAACGAGGTCATAGCCCGGCCACGACGTATCCGAGATCACCAGGCTGCGCTCGCCCTCCTCCTTCGCCGCGCGCGTGACAGCGTCGTCGTAGGTGCCGTCGACCACGACGACGGTGGCGCCCTCGCCCTCGATGGCGTCGATGCGGGCGGGCACCATGTCGTCGGGCACGTAGATGGTGGCGTCGAAACCCAAGGCGCGAGCCATCCGGGCCACCGCCCGCCCGTGGTTCCCGTCGGTGGCGGCGGCCAGCGTGAACGGCCGCATCGGTGCCAGCCGCGCGGCCAGGTCTTCGAGGCTGTCCCACGGCCCGGGGTCGCGGCCCAGCCGGTCGAGCACCGCCCGGAACGACGCCCACGAAGCGCCCAGCACCTTGAACGCCGGCAGGCCGAAACGGCTCTCCTCGTCCTTCACCAGCACCCGCCCGAGGCCGAGGTCGGCGGCGATGCGGGGAGCGTCCACCAGGGCCGTCGGGGCGTAGCCGGGGATCCGGCGGTGGAACGGCAGCGGCTCCGTCAGAGCCACGGTGGTGACGTCGGCCCGCAGGGGATTGCGAAACACGTCTCGGGCCATCACCCGCTCCTCACGCCTGCCAGTCGGCGGGCGCGAAGGCGTCGATCATGGCGTGCACGTCGTGGCCCAGCGGGTAGAGGATCGGGCACGTGCAACCCCGCTGCACGTACTGGGCCACCTTCTCGCGGCATTCCTCGCGCGTGCCCGACGCCGAGATCATCTGCACGATGTCGTCGGGCACCAGGCGGGAGGCGGCCGCCACCTGCTCGTCGGTGGCCGGCCACGTGAGCACCTTGCCGATCTCGTCGAGCAGCGTCTCGGGCACCCCCGACGCCTTCATGAGGTGGGGCTGCTGGCCCAGGTACTGGGTCACCAACAGCCGGGCCGAGTCGAGCGCCGCCTGACGGTCTTCGTCCAGTGAGCACACGACCAGTTGGGGCCGGTCGATGTCGTCGACCGAGCGGCCCGCTCGCTGCGCCCCGATCGCGAGGTGGCGCAGGGCGGTGTCGTTGTACTCCGGGGACACCAGGTAGTTGAGCACGACCCCGTCGGCGATCTCGCCGGAGAGCTCCATCATCTGCATGCCTGTGGCGCCGATGTAGATGGGGACGTCCTTGGGACGGCGCTCCTGGTGCACGTAGTCCAGCTCGACGCCGTCGAGGTGCACGAACTCACCGTCATAGGTGACGGTCTCGTTGTTGAGCAGCGCCCGCACGGCCTCCACGGTCTCGCGCATGGCCTTCAGGGGCCTGGTGCGCGTGATGCCGACCTTGGCGGCAAGGGGGTCCCACCAGGCGCCGATGCCCAGAATGACCCGACCGGGCGCCAGGTCGTCCAGCGTCGAGAAGGTGGAGGCGAGCAACGCCGGATTCCGGGTCCAGTTGTTCACGACCCCCGACCCCACCTTGATGCGGTCGGTCACCGACAAGAAGGCGCTCATGGGCACCGTCGCCTCGCGCACGAGGCGGCTCTCGGCCTGCCAGATGGCGGCGAACCCCTTCGCCTCGGCGTACTGGGCGATCGCCATGCCCGTCCGTATGGGATGGGCGTCCTGCAGGTAGACGGCGACCGGGGTGCTCATGTCACTCCACCGCGCCGAGGACGAGGGCGAGCAGTGACATCCGCATGGCCACGCCGTTGAAGGCCTCGATCCAGTAACGGGCGTGGCGGGTGGCGTCGACGTCGGGAGGCAGCTCGTCCATGCGCGGCAACGAGTGCAGGATGATGGCCTCGGGCTTGGCCCTGGTGGCCAGCAGCTCGCGGGTCACGCGGTACTCCTCGGGCGTCAACCCCTTCTCGGCGGTGGTGTCCTCGCGGGCCTTGGTGTAGTCGGCCTGCACCACCGGCTCCATGTAGATGACGTCGGCGCCGGCGATGGCCTCGGCCGTGCTCTTGGCCTCGTTGAACCGCACGTTCAGCTCGCTCAGCTCCTGCTTGAACTCGTCGGTGGGCGACATGTCCGGCGGGGAGATGAGCGACAACTGCATGTCGAACTGCGACGCGGCATACCCGATGGAGTGCATGGTGCGCATGCGCATGTCGCCCACGCACATCACGGTGATGCCGTCAAGCGTGCCCAGCTCTTTCCATATCGTGTAGAGATCGGTCAGGACCTGGGTGGGGTGCTCGCCCCAGCCGTCGCCACAGTTGATGACGGGCACCGACGACCAGCGGGCGGCCTCGGCGGGCGCACCCTGCTTGAAGTGGCGCATGGCGATGACGTCGGCGTAGTACTCCAGCATGTGCACGGTGTCCTTGATGGATTCCTCGTAGAAGTCACCGGCTCGGGTCATCTTGGCGTCGGAGAAACCGAGCACGTGCCCACCGAGGCGGTGCATGGCCGCCTCGGTGGCCATGCGAGTGCGCGTGCTGGGCTGATAGAAGGCCGTCAGCAAGGTCTTCTCGGCCAGGAGATCGGTGTTCTTGCGCGCCTTGGCGATGGGGGCCATCTCGTCGGCCACCTCGAACACGTGGAAGAACTCCGCTCGCTCCCATCCCTTGAGGGACAAGATGTCGTGGCCGGCAAAGCTCCTCATCACCTTCCTCCTCGCTGTTCGCTCCGATCGCCACCATCATCAGCGCGGGCATGGCGCCGCTCCGGGGCATTCTCCGCGTGCCGCTCGGTCACAACCGCGACCACAGCCGCTCGGCCGCCTCGGCGGCCTTGGCTCGCACCTCGGCGGAATCGACCCGTGTCGCCCGGCCGTCGGCGAGCACGACCTCTCCGTCGACCACGACCTCGAGCGGTCGCACGCCAGGGGTGAAGGCCAACCGCCACGGATCCATCGGCTCATAGGACCACGTCACCCGGTCGGCGGCGACCTCGGGCACCAGCTCCTGGCCGGCGGCCAGCCAGGCCCACGGCGTCTCGGGGGTGGAGGTGACGTCGTCCTCGCGCAGGCGGGCGTAGGCGACCCGGAACTCCTCCAGCATGTCGCCGCCGATGCCGTCCGTGCCCAGCACGACGCGATTGGCGAAGCGAGCCGGGCGGGCATAACCGACGGAGTTGTTCATGTTCGAGCGGCTGTTGTGGGCGATGGTGCCCGGGAGCGGCCGGTCGAGGTGGACGCAATGGGCGAGCAGCCAGTCCTCGGCGGTCACCCCCTCGAGGCGGGCCCCGGCCTCGCCGTCACAGGCGGCTTCGGCCACATGGATGTGCACACCGCGGCCGAGGTCGGCGGCCAGCCCCGCGACCGCATCGAGGCTCTCGGGCGAGAGCGTGAAACAGGCATGCGCGCCCACGAAGCCGCGCCCACCCGCACGCAGGAACCGCTCGTTCTCGGCCAGCCCCGCTCGGACGCCTGCGGGCCCATTGCGATCGGTGACCTCGTAGCAGCACGCCACCCGGATCCCGACCTCGGCGCAGGCGTCGGCGATGACCGACAACGACCCGTCGATGGCATTGGGCGAGGAATGGTGGTCGACGATGGCCGTGGTACCCCTTTCCAGGGCTTCCAGCGCGCCGAGCATGGCCGACCAGCGGATGATGTCGAGGTCGAGGGCCCGGTCGAGGCGCCACCACACCAGCTCGAGGATCTCGACGAAGTTCGTGGGCACCCGCGCGGGCGGCGGCATGCCCCGCGCCAGCGTGGAGTACAGGTGGTGGTGGCCACACACGAGTCCCGGGGTGGTCGCGCTCATCTGGCCCATCGGGCCCATTCGGGCCCTCGCTCCTGCGCTCATATGGCTCGACTCCCTCGGCCGTGGCCCGCGGAGCCCCGGCGGTACGCTCGTCGAGATGGCCACCGACGTGCGGCCCTTCGTGATCCGTGGCGGCACCATATTCGACGGCGGGGGCGGCGATCCTTTTCCGGCCGACGTGCGGGTCGACGGTACGGGCGTGGTCCGAGAGATCGCCGCCCACCTCACGCCGAGCGAGGGCGAAGAGGTGATCGACGCGGCGGGACGCGCCGTGTCGCCCGGGTTCGTCGACATGCACTCGCACTCGGACCTCTACACCTTCGTCCGCGAGGGCGAGGGCGCCCCTCTGGGTGACGCCCCCAAGTTGCTCCAAGGCTGCACGGCTCAGGTCTTCGGCCAGGACGGCATCTCCGCCGCTCCGGTCGGTGACCACGACGTGGACGACTTCGCGACCTACATCTCCAGTCTGGACGGCTTCCTCGAGCCGGCGCGGTGGAGCTGGCGATCGTTCGGTGACTACCTCGGCGATCTGCGCCGGCACTCCTCCACCCGCGTGGCCGGCCTCATCGGCCACTCCACGCTGCGGCGCTTCGTGATGGGGATGGAGAACCGGCCACCGCGCGAAGACGAGCTCGACTCGATGCGCGACGTGCTCGACCAGTCGATGCGGGCCGGAGCGGTGGGCCTCTCCACCGGTTTGGTGTACGTGCCCGCCGCCTACGCCGGCACCGAGGAGATGGTGGCCCTGTGCGAGGTGGTGGCCCGCCATGGCGGGCGCTTCTTCGTGCACGTCCGCTCGGAGAGCGACCGCGTGATCGAGGCCACCGCCGAGGTGCTGGAGGTGGCCCGGCGGTCGGGAGTGCACCTGCATTACAGCCACATCAAGACCGCCGGCCGGGCCAACTGGCATCGCGCCGGGCGCATCCTCGAGATGATCGACGAGTACCGCCGCCAGGGCGTCGTCGTCACCAGCGACGTGCACCCCTACACGGCCGGCTCGACCACGGCCAACGTGCTGCTGCCCCCGTGGGTGCTGGAAGGCGGCGTCGACGAGGCGATCCGCCGCCTGCACGACCCGGCGGTGCGCCAGCGAGCGCGTGAGCAGCTCCTGCACGACACCACGTCGTGGGACAACTGGTGGGCGTTCTCCGACGGCTGGACGGGATTGCGCATCGCCGGGGCCGAGGTGCCCGACATCGTGGGCCAGTCGTTCTCCGATGTGATCGCCGACGCCGGCATCGCCGACCCCCACTCCCAGGCGGCCTTCGACCTGATTTTCGACCTGCTCGCCGCGCAGCGCCTGAAGGTGTCGTTGATCTCCTTCAACAATGTGGAGAGCAATGTCGCCCGGTTCATGGGCCAGCCGTTCTGCTGCATCGGCTCCGACGCCCTCATCAACCACGGCGGCCACCCGCACCCCCGGTTGTACGGCACGTTCCCCCGCGTCCTCGGGCGCTACGTGCGCGAGCTCAACGCGTTGTCGCTGCCCGACGCCGTACGGGCCATGACGTCGCGCGCCGCCGACGCCATCGGCCGGCCCGACCTCGGGCGCCTCGAGGTGGGTGCGCGCGCCGACCTGGCCCTGTTCGACCCGGCGACGGTGATCGACCGCGCCACCTACGAAGAGCCCCGGCTGCCCCCCGTGGGCGTGCCGCGGGTGTGGGTCGGCGGGCGCCCCGTCGTGGTCGACGGCCGTCTGGCCGGCCAGGTCCCGCCGGCCCGTCAGCTGTAGCGCCCGGCGCCTTCGCCTCCCGATCGGAACCGGCTCACAGCGGACCCGCTGCCGGCTCGGCCGGGGCCATGGGAGGCGCCTCCACGGAGGGACTCAGCTCGCCCAGACCGGGGTGCTCCTCCGCCGCCAGGCGCGCCCGCAAGCCACCGACCTCGTTGAGTTGGGTTTGCACCCTCGTTGGGGTATAGCCCGCTGAGGGTGCAAACCCGGGGGGGCGGGGTCAGATGTCGTAGTAGAGGGCGAACTCGTAGGGGTGGGGGCGCAGGCGAACGGGGTCGATCTCGTTGGCCCGCTTGTAGGCGACGTAGGTCTCGAGCAGGTCCTCGGTGAACACCCCGCCGGCGGTGAGGAAGTCGTGGTCGGCCGCCAGCGCCGCCAGCGACTCGTCGAGCGAGCCCGGCACCTGGGGCACGAGGGCGAGCTCCTCGGGCGCCAGGTCGTACAGGTCCTTGTCGACCGGGTCGGGCGGCTCGGTCTTGTTCAGCACACCGTCGAGGCCGGCCAGCAGCATGGCCGAGAAGGCCAGGTAGGCGTTGCAGCTGGCGTCGGGGCAGCGGAACTCGACCCGCTTGGCCTTGGGGCTGCGCTGGGCCAGCGGGATGCGGCACGCCGCCGACCGGTTGCGCTGGCTGTACACGAGGTTGACCGGTGCCTCGTAACCCGGCACCAGCCGCTTGTAGCTGTTGGTGGTGGGGGCGGCGAAGGCGAGGATGGCGGGCGCGTGGGCCAGCAGCCCGCCGATGTACCAGCGGCCGATATCCGACAACCCGGCGTACCCGGTCTCGTCGTAGAACAGGGGCTCGCCGCCCTTCCACAGCGACTGGTGGGTGTGCATGCCCGATCCGTTGTCCTCGAACAACGGCTTGGGCATGAACGTGAGGGTCTTGCCGTGCTGATAGGCGACGTTCTTCAGCACGTACTTGAACGTCATGAGCTGGTCGCCCATGGCCAGGCAGGTGTTGAACTTGGTGCCGATCTCGCCCTGGCCACCCGAGGCCACCTCGTGGTGGTGCAACTCGACCTCGATGCCGAGCGACATGAGCGTGGCCGCCATCTCCGAGCGCAGGTCGAGGTAGTGGTCCATGGGCGGCACCGGGAAGTAGCCCTGCTTGGTGCGGGGCTTGTAGCCCTTGTTGCCGCCGGGCTCGTCCCGTCCGGTGTTCCAGATGCCCTCGATCGAGTCGACGGCGTGGAAGGCCTGGTGGCCCTTGTAGTCGAACCGGACGTCGTCGAAGATGAAGAACTCGGGTTCGGGCCCGAAATAGGCGGTGTCGGCCACGCCGGTCGACCGCATGTACTCCTCGGCCTTCTTGGCGATGTAGCGCGGGTCGCGGCTGTAGCTCTCCATGGTGACCGGATCGGCCACGAAGCAGTGCAGCACGAGCGTCGAGCGGCTCCGGAACGGATCGAGATAGGCCGTGGTGGGGTCGGGGAGCAAAATCATGTCCGACTCCTGGATCTCCTGGAAGCCCCGGATCGACGAGCCGTCGAAGCCGTGCCCGTCCTCGAAGGTGCCCTCGTTGAGCGCCGACGCTGGGATGGTGACGTGCTGCATGATGCCGGGCAGGTCGCAGAATCGGAAGTCGACGAACTCGACCCCTTCACTGTCGACCAGGGCCAGGACTTCGGCCGGGGTGCGGTCGCTCACTGCTGAGCCTCCTCGATGGTTGCGCGGTAGGTCGGACGGGGCCGAGGGACCAGCCCACGCTAGACTGGCCCTGTTTGCCCCACCGTTGCCCATTTGTGAACACGCCATGAACTGCTCCTGGCGTCGTGGCAGCGTTTCCGGCGAGGCGGGAGAATGACGGCCATGGAACGCCAGCAGGACTACGTGCTGCGGTCGGTGGAAGAGCGCGGCGTCCGACTCGTCTGGCTGTGGTTCACCGACGTCCTCGGCCAGCTCAAGAGCTTCGCCATCACCCCCGCCGAGCTGGAGAACGCCCTCGAGGAGGGCATGACCTTCGACGGCTCGTCCATCGACGGGTTCAGCCGCCTGCAGGAGTCCGACGTCCTCGCCCTGCCCGACGCCAACAGCTTCGAGCTGTTGCCGTGGGTCGAGCACGAGGCCCCCGCCGCACGGATGTTCTGCGACATCCTCAACCTCGACGGCAGCCCGTTCGAGGGCTGCCCGCGGGTGGTGCTGCGCCGCAACCTCGACCGGGCACGGGAGCGGGGGTTCAGCTTCTACGTGGCCCCCGAGATGGAGTTCTTCTACTTCCGCGACACCGACGTCGTGGGGCGGCCGCTCCCCTTGGACGACGCCAGCTACTTCGACCTCACCACCGCCGACGTGGCCGGCAACCTGCGCAAGCGCACGGTGCACACGCTCGAAGCGATGGGCATCCCGGTCGAGTACAGCTTCCACGAGGACTCGCCCAGCCAGCACGAGATCGACCTCCGCCACACCGACGCCCTCACCATGGCCGACAGCGTCATGACCTTCCGGGTCGTCGTCCGGGAGGCGGCGGCGGCCGAGGGCGTGTTCGCCACCTTCATGCCCAAGCCGCTGGAGGGTGTCCAGGGGTCGGGCATGCACACCCACATGAGCCTGTTCGAGGGCGACGAGAACGCCTTCCACGACCCCGGCGACCCCTACGGGCTGTCCAAGGTGGGCAAGGGGTTCATCGCCGGGCTGCTCCACCACGCCGCCGAGATCACCGCCGTCACCAACCAGACGGTCAACAGCTACAAGCGCCTCATCCCCGGCTTCGAAGCGCCGGTGTACGTGAGCTGGGCCCGCAACAACCGCTCCGCCCTGGTGCGCATCCCCGTGCCCAAGTCGGGCCGGGCCAGCTCGAAGCGGATCGAGTACCGGGCGCCCGACCCCGCCTCCAACCCGTACCTCGCCTTCGCGGTGATGCTGGCGGCCGGGTTGAAGGGCGTCGAGGAGGGCTACGACCTGCCCCCCGAGGCGGCCGCCAACCTGTTCGAGCTCACCGACACCGAACGGGCGGCCGAGGGCATCGAGCAGCTGCCCCAGAGCCTCGACACCGCGTTGAGGGTGATGGCCGAGTCCGAGCTGGTCGCCGAGGCTCTCGGCAAGCACATCTTCGAGTGGTTCCTGCGCAACAAGCGCACCGAATGGGCCGGCTACAAGGTCCAGGTGTCGCCGTACGAGCTCAAGCGCTACCTCCGGAACCTGTAGAGCGGGAGATCCTCGACGTGGAGCCACTGCTTGTCCATCCCGACCCGCCGCCCCCGGCGTTGGCCCAGACCCTGGATCTCAGCGGCTACTCCTGGAAGCCGATCGGGGCGGCCGAGGATGCCTTCCGGTACGAGCCCGACGACGGGTGGTCGGGGGCCATCGTGGTGGCCGACGTCGGGGCCGAGGACGCCTTCGCCTTCTGTCGCACCGTGCGCAAGCGTGACGTCCCCCTGGCTCCGTTGCTGCTGTTGGTGTCGGGCGCCCAGTTGGGCGACCTCGAGCTGCGCGAGGACCTGTTCGACGACTTCTGCCTGTCGCCCTTCCACCCCCGCGAGCTCGAAGCCCGGCTCAAGCACATGTTCTGGAAGAAGGGCGGCGGCACCCGGCCCGAGCTGGTGGAGTACGGGCCGCTCGTGCTCAACCTCGAGACCTACCAGGCCTACGTCGACAGCCGCCCGCTCGACCTCACCTACATGGAGTACGAGCTGCTCAAGTTCCTCGCGCAGCACCCGGGCAAGGTGTTCACCCGGGAGATCCTGCTCTCACGGGTGTGGGGCTATGAGTACTACGGCGGCGCCCGCACGGTCGACGTCCACATCCGGCGCCTGCGGGCCAAGCTGTCCGACGAGCACGCCAGCCTTATCCAGACCGTCCGCAGCGTGGGCTACCGCTTTGGGCAGAGCCGCTGGACCATCTGAACGGGCCTCGCCGTCCGTGGAGGGTTTGGGTCGCACGGCGGCCCGAACCCTCCACAGAGCCGTCGAGCGACCGTGCGGGTGCCGAGAAGGACGGTGCCGCCGACCATGACTGACGAACGCCGCACGCTCGTCGTCGACGCCAGCAACGTCGTCGGCACCACGCCGGACGGCTGGTGGCGCGACCCGCCCGCCGCCGTGCGCCGCCTGCACGCCCGGTTGGGTTGCTTCTACGCCGCCACCAAGACGCCCATCGTGCTCGTGCTCGACGTGGCCGTCTCGGGGTTGGACGAGCTCGACGGGGTCACCGTGCTCACCGCCTCCCGGCCGGGGCGCGACGCCGCCGATCTCCGCATCCTCGAGTTCCTGGACGAGCCTGGGGGGCCGCCGATGGAGGTGGTCACGTCCGACACGGCCCTGGCCGACGCCGCCCGCAGCCGGCGGGCGCTGGTGACCGGCGCCCGCGTCCTGCTCGCTCGCCTGAGCGCCGCCGGCTGCTGAGGCCCCTGCCGCCGGGGCGTCGCTCAGGGCAGGGGGCTGACTTCGACCCGGTTGTCGTGGAAGGTCGGAGAACCCCCGAGGTCGGCGTCGCGCACGGCGGTGGTGGCATTGACGTTCCAGCCGCCGGGGCTGCGGCGGGCCCAGTAGACCTTGGGCGTGCAGGCCACGCCGGGACGGGTGCGGTCGTCCACGGCGACGGTGGCCTCGAACGCGCCCCGGTCGTTGTGGACCTTCACCCGCTCGCCGCCCCCCAGCCCCCGGGCGGCGGCGTCGGCCGGGTGCAGCACCACCACCGGCGGGCCCATCTTGGCCTCGTGCCAGCCCTGCCCGCCGAAGGTGGAGTTGAGGAAGTGGCGCGCCGCCGGCGACACCAAGGCCAGCGGGAACCGCGCCGCCAACGCGCGGTCGGCGACCTCGGCCGGGGGTGTGTAGCCGATCAGCGGGTCCATCCCGACGGCGGCCAGCCAGGGGTCGAGCAGGCGGGCGCGGCCCGTCGGCGTGGGGAACCCGCCCTGGGCGTAGGGCGTGTCGCCCGGCTCGACCCCTGAGTCGCGCACCCACCCCACCCGCTCGAGCTCGTCGGTGTCGATGCCCGTGCCGGCCAGGAGTTGGGCGACGATGGCCTCGTCGGAATCGTGGAGGCGCGGGTGCGACAACCCCAGCGCGTCGGCCAGCCGCCGGAACACCTCGGTGGTGGGCCGGGCCTCGCCTTGGGGCGCGACGGCCGGCCGGTTGAGGGTGAGGTAGTGGTGGCCGTAGCTGTCGTGCAGGTCGAGGTGCTCGACCTGCATGGTGGCGGGCAGCACGACGTCGGCCCAGTCGCAGGTGTCGGTCCAGCGCTGCTCGATGACGGCGGTGAACAGGTCGTCGCGCGCCAGCCCCCGTCGCAGCCGCGCCTGGTCGGGCACGGTGGCCGCCGGGTTGGCCGACCACACGACCAGGGCGTGGACGGCCGGGTCGTCGAGCTCGACCAGCGCCTCGGCCAGTCGGGACATGTTCACGGTGCGGGCGGGCACGGTGGGGAGGTCGGCCGGGGCCCGGGCGGCCCCCAGGTTCAAGCGATGGTGGCCGTGCACGGAGCCGAACGCCCCGCCGCCCGGATACTGGTAGTCGCCGGTGAGCAGCGGCAGGGCGAGGGCGGCGCGCATGGCCTGGCCGGCCCCGGCGTGGCGTTGCATGCCCAGCCCGCAGCGCACCGCCATGGGACGGGTGCTGGCGATGCGCTCGCCCAGTGCCTCGATCACGCCCACGTCGACCCTGGTCTCGGCGGCCGCCCGCTCGACCGGCCAGTCGGCCAGCCGGGCCTCGAGCTCGGGCCAGCCCTCGGTGTGGGCGACCACCCAGTCCTTGTCGACCCCGCCGACGTCGAGCACGACCCGCATGAGTCCGAGGGCGAGCGCCGCGTCGGTGCCCGGCAACGGGGCCACGTGCTGGTGGGCGCGCGCCGCCACCTCGGTGCGCAGGGGGTCGATCACCACCAGGTGGGCGCCGGCGGCGACGGCCTGCTGGACGAAGTGCCACTGGTGCAGGTTGGTGTCGGTGGTGTTGTTGCCCCACAGGATCACGAGGCGGGCGAGCGCCACCGATTGGGGTTCGAGGCCCACCTTGGCGCCGTGCAGCGACGTGAGGGCGGCGCTGGCGGCGGCCGAGCAGATCGTGTAGTCGAGCCGGGAAGCACCGAGGTGGGCGAACAGGCGGTTGCCCAGCGACCACCCCTGCACGTGGCCCATCGTGCCGGCGTAGTGGAACGGCAGCACCGCCTGGGAGCCGTGGCGCGAGATGGCGTCGGCGATGCCCGCGGCGGTGACGGCGATGGCCTCGTCCCATGACGCCCGGCGGAAGGCCGCCGGCCCGACGCCGGGGCCCTTCGGGCCGGTGCGCACGTAGGGGTGCAGGAGCCGCTGGGGGTCGTGGACGGCGTCGAGGTAGTGGTTGACCTTGGCGCACAGGCCGCCCCGGGTGAAGGGGTGCGCCTTGTCGCCCCGCAGCCGCACGGCGACCCCGTCGGTGACGGTGACCTGCCAGGCACAGGTGTCGGGGCAGTCGAGCGGGCAGGCGCCCTGGTGCACCGTGGTGGTCACGCCGCCAGCCTAGGGCCCGGGCGGCGAGGCGGCCTGCGACACTGAGGGCATGCGCCGCAAGCTGCAGAACATGCTCGAGACGTGGAGCGAGGCCGGCATGCACATCCGGCTGTCGCTGGTGACCGGTGAGGTCGTGACCGGCCGCCTCGAGGAGCTCGACAGCGACGAGGCTGTCATCGAGCCGGTGGTGGAGGGCGAGACGTGGCCCCTCACGGTCGTGCTGCTCGACCACGTGGTGACGGCGTCCTACCTGGAGCCGGGCACGGAGGAGGAGGCCGTGTTCGACGACGTGGGCGCCGACGAGACGAGCGGGACGACGGCCGCCGACGACACGAGCGGCGGAGGCGCCGAGGTCGGCGCCGGCCCCGGCGAGGTCACCGTGGTGAGCGAGGAGTAGGTTCCCCCGGCTGGTGGCTGCCCAGCGCGCCGTGCGGGCGGCGGCCCTCGTGGCGGTAGCGCTCCTGGCGGCGTGTTCGGACGGGGCCGACGACAACCTCGGCGCGGCACGCGCCCCGACCACCGGCGACGGCGGGGCCCCGAGCACGACGGCGCGCCCGCCGAGCACGGATGCGACCCCCACGGATGCGACCACGAACACTGCCGCCGCGGACACCGGCGTGCTCGACGGTGCCGACATCCTCGACCGGGTGCGACCCTCGCTCGTGTTCGTCGAGACCCCCTTGGCCACCGGCAGCGGCATCGTCATCGACGGGGGCTACGTCCTCACCAATGCCCACGTCGTCGACCCCTTCGGCCGGGCCACCGCCACCCCCGTCGGCGGCGACTCCGAGGACCTGAAGGTGCTGGGCGCCGACCTGTTCGCCGACATCGCCGTCCTCGGTCCCCTGCGCCAGGACGTCCCCGCTCTGGCGCTCGATCCAAGCGTCGCCGTGCGCACGGGAAGCGACGTGTTCCTGGTCGGGTTCCCCGGTGACGCCGAGCCGGGCGACGAGGTCGAGCCCACCATCTCCAAGGGGATCCTGTCCCGGACCCGGCGCCTGGAGGAGTTCGACCTCACCTACCAGCAGACTGATGCCGCCATCGGTGCCGGCCAGAGCGGCGGCGCCCTGGTGGACCAGCGGGGCGCCGTGATCGGCATCTCCGGCCTGTCCTTCGCCGACGAGTTCGCCCTCGCCCTCAGCGCCGGCGACGCGTCCGCCGCCGCCCGCGGGGTGATCGACGGCTCGGCCTCGGACTACACGCCGCTGCCCGAGGGGCCCTTGGTCCAGGAGGCCTCGTTCACCCTCGCCCGGCGCTACGACACCCAGATCCTCGTCGTCCCCGCCGGCGACACCGACCGCACGGTCGACCTCACCGTCCCCGACGATCCCGACGTCACCGTCGAGTTCTACGACATCGCGACCGGCGACGGTGTGATGAACGCCGCCGCCGTGCAGGAGGAGCTGGCCTTCGACACGACGCTCACCTCGGACGACGTCGACGAGCCGGCGGCGCCGGTGGCGCCGGGTACCTGGGAGCTCCGCATCCCCGCGGGCAACATCGACGTGGCGCGCATCGGCGCCCGGCGCGACGCCGTCCAGATGACGGTGTCGGCCAGCACGCCGTTCGTCGTCCTCGACGACGCCGACCAGGAACGGCCGCTGGCGGTGGGCGACAAGGTCGAAGGCACGCTGGGCGCCTACGAGCCCAACGACACCTACGTGCTGGTGCTGGCGGCCGGCCAGCACGTCGAGGTGAGTGCCCGCTCGCCGGCGGCCGACATGTGGCTGAAGCTGGTCGCGCCCGGCCAATGGGCGGGGCAGCCCGAGCTGGTGGACGACAGCGGCGGGGGCCTGTACGGCCTCGACGCCGAGCAGGACTTCACGGCTCACCAGGCCGGCACCTACCGGCTGATCGTCGGCGACTGGGACGGCATCAGTGTCGGCTACGTGGTGGAGGTGACGTAGCCGACGGGCGCCGTGGCGCCGGCCGGGTCACAGCGTGGCCAGCAGGCTCCGCACCTCGTCGAGGGTCGTGCGCGGGTTGACGAAGCACAGGCGCAGCACCGTTTCGTGATCCCAGGTGGTGGGCACGACGAAGCCGACCTGATCGGCCAGCACCCGTTCGCTCCACGCCTGGTAGTCGGCCGGCTGCCAGCCCCGGCGGCGGAACAACACGATCGACAGCTCGGGTTCGAGCACGAGCTCGAGGTCGGGCCGGGCGTCGATCTCCCGGGCGACGGCGCGGGTGAGAGCGAGGGTCGTTTCGATGGCGTCGCGGTAGGCGTCGGTGCCGTAGGTGGCGAGCGAGAACCAGAACGGCAGGCCCCGGGCCCGCCGGGAGAGATGGAACGCGTAGTCCGAGGGGTTCCAGTCGGGCCGCTCGGTGAGCACTTCGAGGTACTCGGCGTGCTGGGTGTGGGCGGCCCGGGCGACGGCGGGGTCGCGGTACAGGAGGGCGGCACAGTCGAACGGGGCGAACAGCCACTTGTGGGGGTCCACCACGAAGCTGTCGGCCCGCTCGACGCCCTCGTAGCGGGGCCGCACCGAGGGGGCCAGCAGACCGGCGCCGCCATAGGCCCCGTCGACGTGGAACCACAGGTCGCGCTCGGCGGCCACGGTGCCGATGCCGTGCAGGTCGTCGATCGCGCCCGCGTTGGTGGTGCCGGCGGTGGCGACCACGGCAAAGGCGCGGGCGCCCACATCGGCCGGCGCAGCGGCCAGGGCGGCGCGCACGGCATCGCCGTGCAGGCGCCCCCGCTCGTCGGGGGGGACGGCGAGGACGTCGGCGTCCATCACGCGCGCCGCCGAGCGCACCGACGAGTGGGCGCCGGCGCTGGCCACGATCACTCCCCGGTCGCGTTCGTGGCCCGGGCGGTGGTGGCGCCAGCGGTAGCGGGCGGCCACGAGGGCCGACAGGTTGCCGGCGCTGCCACCCGACAGGAACACCCCGCCCGCGCCGATCGGGAGCCCGGCCAAGTCGGCCAGCCAGCGCAGCGCCTCGTTCTCGGCGTGCACCGCGCCGGCGCCCTCCAGCCAGCTGCCTCCGTACAGGGAGCTGGCCCCCACGACGAGATCGAACAGGACGGCGGCGTCGGTGGGGGCCGCAGGTACGAAGGCGAGGAACAGCGGGTGATCGATGGAGAGCGACGCCGGCGCCAGGACGTCGATGAACACCCGCAGGGCCTCGAACCCGCCGAGGCCTTCGGGCGTGATGGCTGCCCCGGCGAGGGCCCGCAGCTCGGCCTCGGGGCGGGGGTGGTCGAGCGGTGGCGGGTCGAGGCGGATGCGGTCGAGTGAGTAGCTGACGATCGCTTCGGCCAGCTTCTCGGTTTGCTCGTCGAAGCCGTACAACTAGAGGTTCGTGTCCAGCAACTCGGACCCGGCGTGGGTGGTCTCGACGTCGTGCTGCACGAAGAAGCCCAGCAGCGCCGACCCCACCGCTCCGGCCATCAACACGAGCACGGGCAGCACCACGACGAGCACGATGGTGATGACGACGGCTCCGGCCACGGCCGCACCCTAGGGTCTGCCGTCGGGCGGCGTCACGCCAGCGCGGCGCACTGGGTGTGGCACGGGCAGGTGACCAGGTGGTCGTTCACCATGCCGGTGGCCTGCATGTGGGCGTAGCAGATGGTGGGGCCGACGAAGGTGAAGCCGCGCCGGCGCAGGTCGCGGCTCAGGGCCTCGGCCGTCGGATCGGTGGCGGGCACGTCTGCGATGCGCTTCCAGTGATGCTGGACGGGGCGGTCGTCCACGAAGCTCCACAGGTGGGTGGCCAGGCTGCCCCGCTCGGCCTGGAGGGCGAGGACGGCGCGGGCGTTGGCGATGGCGCTGCGCACCTTGGCCCGGTTGCGGATGATGCCGGCGTCGGCCAGCAGCCGAGCCTCGTCGGCGGGGCCGTAGCCGGCCACGACGGCGGGGTCGAAACCGGCGAAGGCGGCCCGGTAGGCGGGGCGCCGGGTGAGGACCGTGCGCCAGGACAGGCCCGCCTGGGCGCCCTCGAGGACCAGGAACTCGAACAGGCGCTGGTCGTCGCGCTCGGGCACGCCCCACTCGTGGTCGTGGTAGGCGGCCATGATGCCGGCGTCCTCGGCCCAGGGACAGCGACCCTCCATCAGCGGGGGCCGACGTGGGCCCACGCCTCGATCTCGACGGCCCCGCCGGCGGGCAGGGCGGCCACGCCGATGGTGGAGCGAGCGGGGCGGTGATCGCCGAAGCCCTGGATGTAGGCCGAGTTGAAGGTGGCGAACTCCCCCATGTCGACCAGGAAGCACAGGGTCTTGGCCACGTCGGTGAGGTCGGCGCCCTGGGTTTCGAGCAGGGCGGCGAGGTTGGCGATGGCCTGGCCGGTCTGGGCCGCCACCCCGCCCTCGACGAGGCCGCCGTCGCGCAGGCCGAGCTGGCCCGAGACGATGAGCCAGTCTCCGGCGCGCACGATGGGGGTGTAGGGACCGACGGGCGTCGACATGGCCGGCGACGTTAGGCGGCGGCGACACGACGACCGGCGGCACCGTGTTTCGGGAGAGTTCGGGTCGTGGGGCGACCCCAAGTCGTCACGAAGTCCGGCGCCAGGGCCAGCGGGGCGGGAAGCCGTCGTGGCGCCAGGTGGCGGCGGCGACAGCGGCGAAGACGGCGTCCGACACGGCCACGGGGGGCCCGTCGGCGGGCACGACCTCGACGACGACCACCGGCATGTCGACCGCCCGCAGGATGCCGAAGCTGCGGATCGTGAGGTCGTGCACGGTGCCGTCGGCGGCGACGCTGATCCCTTCGCTGCGCACCCAGCCGAGGGCCTGGTGGGCGGCGCCGATGACGTACGAGCGCAGCCCGACCACGTCGAGCGGGTCGCCCGCGTCGACGCGCACGTGCACGGTGCCGTCGCCGTCGAGCCGGGCGGTGGCCCGGCCGCCGGCGGGCGCCTGGAGGGTGATGCCATCCGGACGCGCGGGGGCGACGGCCGAGGCCAGGACGGCGGCCTCGGCCCAGCCCGCGGCCCGCAGCGCCCCCGACGTCGGGGGGCCGGGCACGTCGACCTCCTCGACGGTGAGGCCGGGGGCGGCCGCAGCCACCGCGTCGGCCACTCCAGCGGTGCGGGCGACGCGCAGGATGCCGGTGCCGTCGGCGGCGATACCGCCGGCGACGGGCGGACGCTTCGGCCCGAGGCGCACCACGTCTTCCCGGGACCACAGGACGCGCACGGGCCGGCCGTGCTCGTCGGCCAGGCGGCGGGCAGTAGCGCCCAGCGCACCGGCGTGGTCGGCCTTGCCGCCGAAGGCGCCACCGTTGGCCAGGGGCGACGCCGGCTCGCCGCCGGGCGTGCACCAGGAGGCGTCGGGCTCGAGGTAGGCGGGCTCGACCCAGGTCGTCTGCAGGGTCGCCACCCAGTCACCCTCGGGCGGCGGCACGGGCCAGTGCAGCGGGGCGGTGGTGCGCCGGCCCTGGACCTTGCCCGCCGCCCGCCGGGCCGCCACCACGGTCTCGGCCACCGCCCACGCGCCGTCGGCGGCGGGAACGGCGACGAGGGCGTCGGGCGGTGCGGTGTCGTCGGCGAAGCCGCCCCGCCCCAAGACCACGTCCGCCCCGACGGCTTGGGCGCCGCCGCCTTCGAGAGTGGCCCGAGCGGCGGCTGCGTCCAGGTCACGCGGAGGCGGGCCGTCGCGGCCGGCGCGATCGGCGTGCCGGCGGTCGACCGCCTCCAGGATCGTGCGCCAACCGGTGCAGCGGCACAGGTGGGCGAGCAGGGCCTGACCGACGCGAGGGTCGTCGCCGGCGGTGGCGCCGGAGGCCGCAGCGGCGTGGAGCCGCACGATGATGCCGGGCGTGCAGAAGCCGCACTGGCTGGCCCCGACGGCGCAGAAGGCCTCGGCCCACGCGTCGCGGTCGTCGGACGGGAGGCCGTCGACGGTGGTGACCGCCCGCCCGGCCACCCGCGCCACCGGGGTCACGCACGCCACCCGCGGCGCCCCGTCCACCAGCACCGTGCAGCAGCCGCACTGGCCCTGGGGGCTGCACCCGTCCTTGGGCGAGCGCACGCCCAACCGGTCGCGCAGGGCCTCCAGCAACGACGCGCCGTCGTCGGGCACGGCTACCGGCCGCCCGTCGATCACGAACGCCACTTCGCCGGACACCCCCGAGAGCCTACGGACACCCCCAATCCCGAAGCGTTGGGACACTTTTCGCGCGTATGCGACGCGAAAGTGACCCGACGCTCCCCGGCGGTAGCGTCAGCGGCGGTGATGCTGCTGTCGCGCCGCCGCTTCCTCGCCGCCGCCGGCGCCGCTGCCGGCGCCGGTCTGGTGCTGGCCGCCTGCGGAAAGGACAGCGAGGACACCGCCGCCGGCGGGTCAGGCGGGTCGGGCGGCTCGACCGACAGCGACGCCACCGGCGGCTCCACCGGCAACCTCGTGCTGGTGAACTTCCTGCCCGACGGGATCATGGCCGCCGGCCAGCCGCAGCGCCTGCCCATCGGGCTGGGCAACGACCAGGGCCTGCTCACCACCGGCGGCCCCGACCAGCTCACGGCCACCGTGACCGACGGCGACCACGCCCAGGTGGCCGAGGTGACGGCGCAGCGCCACGCCGAGGCGCTCCCCCGTCCGTACTGGCCGGTCACCCTCGACCTGGCCACCGCCGGCGTGTACACGCTCACCGTGGACACCGGCGACGGCGTGGCCACCAGCGCGTTCTCCATCACCGAGCCCAGCCGGATCGCCATCCCCAAGCCCGGCGACCGCCTCATCCCCGTGGACACCCCCACCACCGCCGACCCCCGCGGCGTCAACCCGATCTGCACCCGCCAGCCCGCCTGCCCGCTGCACGAGGTCACCCTCACCCAGGCCCTGGCCACGGGGCAGCCGGTGGCGTTCATCATCGCCACTCCGGCCTTCTGCCAGGTGGCGGCCTGCGGGCCCGTGCTCGACGTGCTGCTGGCCCAGCGCGCCGCCTTCCCCACTGTGCAGATGGTGCACGCCGAGGTGTACACCGACACCACCATCCAGACCACCACCGAGGCCGTGCAGGCCTACCAGCTGCCCTTCGAGCCCGTGCTCTACCTGGCCGGCGGCGACGGCGTGATCCGCACCCGCCTCGACTCGATCTTCGACGGCGCCGAGGTGCAGGCCGCGCTGGCCGGCCTGGCGTGAGGAATCCCGAAATTTGATGGATCTGGCCGGGCCCCTACCGTCTCTGAACGGCCATGACGACAACGCCAGGCGACCTGCGCTCGGGGGACGTGATCGAGCTGGGTGACGGCGACGATGCCGTCACCGCCCTCGTGCTGTTGGTGAGCGACGACGGCAAGGTCATCCTCGACCGCTGCGACGGCACCTGCCCGGTGGTGGCCGAGGTGGACCAGCTGCGCTCGTTCCGGGTGTTCCGTCCGGAACCGGCCGCCGCCTGACCCGCCGGACGGTTACGAGAAGCTCTGACCGCACCCGCAGCTGCGGGTGGCGTTCGGGTTGTTGATGCTGAACCCGGCCTGCTGCAGGCCGTCCTTGTAGTCGAGGGTGGCGCCGTCGAGCAGCTGGGCGCTGGAGGGGTCGACCACGACCTTCACGCCGGAGAACTCGGCCTCCTGGTCGTCGGAGGCGATGTCGCCGTCGAAGAACATCTCGTAGGAGAAGCCGGAGCACCCGCCGGGGCGGACTGCGACCCGCAACGCCAGTTCGGGGTCGCCCTCGCCGTCGAGGAGCTCACGGACCTTGGTGGCAGCCGTATCGGTGAGGGTGATCACGGTCGGGAGTCTACCGGGGCACCAGCGTGACCTGGCAGGGGGTGCGGTCGACCAGGGAGTGGAACTCGCCCACTTCGTCGCTGCCGAAGGCGTCGACCAGGCCCTCCACCATCCCGCGGTGCAGCGAGCAGACGAGGTCGGGGTGGGCCTCGGCCAGCTCACGGAACGGGCACTGGGCGAAGCCGACCACCACGCTGTCGTCGGTGGCGCCGTCGCCGACGACCGGGTCGAACCCGATGTCGTCGAGCTGGGACACCAGCGCCTCGAGGCAGGAGGCGGCGTCCGCCCGCACGGCGGCATCGGCCCGGCCCTGCTCGCGCCCCACGCCGACGGCGTCGTCGCCGGACGCGCCGGCCACGGCGGCCAGGCGCACGAGCAGGCGGGCGAGCACCGGGAACGGGGAGGGCGCCAGCCCGAGGGAGGGGGCGTCGGGGGCGGCCGCGTAGAGGTGCTGTGGCCGGCCCACGCCCGTGCGGGCCTCGGTGGTGACCTGCAGGAGCCCGACCTCCCGCAGGCGCTCGAGATGCGGGCGCACCGTGTTGGGGTGAAGGCCAAGGGCCTCGGCCACGTCGGCGGTGGCCAGCGGCCGGGGTGACGAGGACACCTCCACGAACACGGCGTGGCGGGTCGCGTCGCCCAGCGCCTTGAGCAACTCGAGGCGGGGGACGCCGGTAGCCACCCCTGGAGATTACACGGCCGGCGCCGGTAAAATCTGAGTCGTGCCCACTCCCCCGACCGCCGACGACGTGCGTCAACTCCTGCGCGGCGTCATCGACCCCGAGCTCGGGGGCAACATCGTCGAGCTGGGCATGGTCGACGGTGTCGCCGTGAGCCCCGAGGGCGACGTCCGCGTCGGGGTGAAGCTCACCATCGGCGGCTGCCCGTTGCGGGGGCAGATCAAGTCCGATGTCGAGCGGCGCGTGGAGACCCACCCGGGCGTGCGGGGCGTCAGCATCGACTGGGGCGAGATGACGGCCGACGAGCGCAGCCAGGTGATGGCGACGGCCCGGTGGCACGCGCGGGAGCGGGCGCCCGACACCCAGGTGCCCGCCACGACCCGGGTGCTGGCCATCGCGTCGGGCAAGGGCGGCGTGGGCAAGAGCTCGGTCACGGTGAACGTCGCCGCCGCCCTGGCCGCCCGGGGCCTCACGGTGGGCGTGCTCGACGCCGACATCTGGGGATTCTCCATCCCCCGCATGCTGGGCGTCTCCGAGCGGCTGAAGGCCGAACGCGACGGCGACGGGCGGGCGCGCATCGTGCCCGCCGAACGGGCGATCGGCACCGGGACGCTCAAGGTCGTGAGCACCGGGAACCTGGTCGACGACGAGGGCACCGCCCTCATGTGGCGGGGCCTCATGCTCACCAAGGCGGTCGAGCAGTTCCTGCGCGACGTGGCCTGGGGCGAGCTCGACTACCTGCTCATCGACATGCCCCCCGGCACCGGCGACGTGCAGATGGGCCTGGCCCGGCTCCTGCCGCGCACCGACCTGGTCATCATCACCACGCCGGCGGTGTCGGCCCAGCGGGTGGCCATCCGGGCCGCCGACATGGCCCGGCGCAGCTTCCTGCGCGTCGCCGGCGTGGTCGAGAACATGAGCGCGTTCACCTGCGAGCACGGCCAGCGGTACCCGCTGTTTGGCGCAGGCGGGGGCCGGGCCCTGGCCGACGAGATCGGCGTCGCCCTGCTCGGCCAGGTGCCCCTCGAGCCGGCGGTGGCGTCCGGCGGCGACGCCGGCGAGCCCGTCGTCGTCACCGGTGACACCCCTGCGGCCCGGGCCTTCCGGGGGATCGCCGACGCGCTGGCCACCGAGGTCGCCCCGCCAGTGGCGATGACGAGCTGCTCGGCGCGGGTCCTGGCGGCCGCCGAAGCCCTGCTCGGCCCCAAGGCCTGACCCGGCCCGGCGCGAGGGCGACGCCGAACCCGGGTCAGCCCGTGCGGATCTGGGTGGCGACGGTGGCGGCGTCGGTGGGACGGGCCAGGTCGAAGCCCTGAGCCATCTGCACCCCGAGGAGGCGCAGACGGTCGAGCTGCTCGGCGTCCTCCACGCCCTCGGCCACCACCTCCAAGCCGAACACGCGGGCCAGGGTGACGACCGCGGCCACCACCGCCTGGTCCCGCGGGTCACGGTCGAGCCGGTCGACGAAGGACCGGTCGATCTTGAGCACGTCGACGGGAAGCTCCTTCAAGTAGGAGAGCGACGAGTAGCCCGTGCCGAAGTCGTCGAGGGCGATGCGCACGCCGCGCTGGCGCAGGGCCCGGAGGGTGGCCAGGCTGGGCTCGAGGTCCTCGAACAGCACGTTCTCGGTGACCTCCACGCACAACCGCCGGGCCTGGAGACCGGTGGCGGCCAGAGCGGCGTCGATCACGTGCACCAGCTCGGGATCGGCCATCTGGCGCCGGGACAGGTTCACGGCCACGAACACGCTCTGGTCGTCGGCCGTGGGCAGGCCGACGGTCGCCCCCGGCCAGGCCGGCTCGTGGCTGAACCAGCGGGCGGCGTCGCGGCAGGCCTGCTGCAGCGTCCAGTGCCCGATGGGCACGATGAGGCCGGTCTCTTCGGCCAGGGCCAGGAAGTCGTGGGGCACGAGCACGCCCCGGCGCGGGTGATGCCAGCGCAGCAGCGCCTCGGCGCCCAGCACCTTGCCGCTCTCCAACGACACCTCGGGCTGGTACTCGAGGCGCAGCTCACCCCGTTCGAGGGCGCGCCGCAGGTCCTGCTCGGTGTCGAGGGTGTCGGGATGGCGTCCGGCGAGCAGCTCCTCGAGCGTGAGGATGCAGGGGCGGCGCTCGGCGCGGGAGCGTTGCAGGGCGACCTCGGCCTCGCGCACCAGGTCGTCGCCGCGGCGCAGCACGTCGAGGCCCGCACCCACCGCCACGCCGCCGATGGAGGCGGTGATGAGCACCTCGCGGTCGGGCAGGGCGACCGGCGCTCGGAGCGCGGTGTCGATCCGCGCCGCCAGATCGGCGGTGCTGGCCCGGTCGGCGCCTTCCACCATCACGGCGAAGCTGTCGCCGCCCAGGCGAGCGACGGTGGGCCCGGCGCCCACCACCGCCTGGAGGCGACTGGCCGTCTCCTGCAGGAGGCGGTCGCCGGCCTCGTGGCCGAGCCCGTCGTTGAGGATCGTGAAGCGGTCGAGGTCGACCAGCAGGAGCGCCAACGCCCCGCCCCGCAAGGCCGGCTGCAGGCGATCGAGCAGCAGGACGCGATTGCCCAGTCCCGTGAGCCGGTCGTGGGTGGCCTGCCAGGCCAAGCGGCGCTCGGCCTGCACGCGCGCCGTGATCTCGGTGATGGTGACCAGCGCGCCCCCGCCGGGCAGGGCCATGGGCAGCACCTGGAGGCTGTGCCACGAGTCGGGCGCCGGGCCGGCCCCGTCGGTGACCCGCTCCCAGCGTTCGGATCCACCGCTGAGAACCCGTTCGACGCCGCTCGCCAGCTGGCGACCGGCCTCTCGCACCGGGGTGGGCGGGCGGCCGGCCCGCAGCGAGGCGACCAGGTCGACCCCCGGACCCAGCTCGGAGCCCGAGTCGCCGCCTCCCGGCCAGCGGGCCCGGCGCCAGGCGTCGTTGGTGGCGACCACGACGCCCCGGCCATCGACCACGGCGACCCGCGACGGGATGGCTTCCAGGAGCGCTTGGGCGACGACCTCCAGCGGCGCCGTGAGGGCCGGCGCCGGGGGCGCGTCGGGGTCCAAGCGACCTCCCGTGCTCTCGGGCACTCCGTCGGTGCCCGGCCCGTGCATCTCGCTCACGCTCCCCGGTCGGGCGTGGAGGCGTAATCGGGATCGCCCGGCAGCACCACGCCGACCTTGCCGTCGCGGCCGCGGCGCAGCTTGGGCAGGATCGCCGGAGGACGGGGCAACGCCCGGGCGGCGGCCAGCACGGCGTCGGCGTCGGCGTGCTCGGCCAGGAAGCGCAGGTTGGCAATGGTGGGCGGCATGAGACCGAGCTCGGCGTGTTCGTGGCGGGCCAGGGCATCGGCCGGGTGGACCCAGAGGCTCTCGATCGTCTCGGCGGCGTCGTGCAGCGGCTCCTGGGCCTTCGGCGCGCGGGCCACGAAGAAGCGGGTGTCGAAGCGGCGGGTCTCGGCTGCGGGCGTGATCCAGTGGGCGACGTATTCGATGGCGTCGGTGGTGAGGAGCAGGCCCTCGGCGGCGCAGAGCTCGACCAGGGTGAGGGTGCCGGCGTGGACCTGGCGGCGGGCGCCGGCGAAACGCTCGTGCACCGCCGGGTCGTCGAAGCACACGGCCTCGCCGGCCGAGGTGGCGGCCAGGAGGACACCGGCCTCCTCGAAGCACTCGCGCACGGCGGCCACCCAGAAGGCCAGCCCGCCCGCCTCCAGCCCAAGCACGGCGCTGGCGGCGGCGTCGTCCCGGCCGCGTGTGATGGCGGCCATGCCGGCGCTGCGGTCGGCCTCGTCGACCGTTCCGCCCGGGAACACGTAGAAGCCCCCGGCGAACGCCGCGCCCATCGTGCGCCGCACCATGAACACCTCGACCCCGTCGCCCGCTGGGGCGTCGCGCACCAGCATGACCGTGGCCGCGTCCCGCAGCTCTTTGCCCGGGGGGGCCGGCGCGAACCGGGCGGTCACCGGAGCTCGGGCGGCAGCTGCCGGGACTGGGCGTCGGGGGTTGTGTCCCACGCGTCGGCGTCGATCGTGCCGTCGAGCCGACGGCTGCCCGTGGTCCGCACGACCGTGAGTCCCCCGGAGCGGGCCAGCCGGCGCAGCAGCACCGGGGCCACGAGCGCCCGCACCGGCGGTAGCAGCAGCAGCAGGCCGAGGGCGTCGCTGACGAACCCCGGCACGATGAGCAACAGCCCGGCGAGCACGACGAGGGCGCCGTTGACGAGCGCCCGGCTCGGGTCGCGCCCGGCCTCGACCTCGCGCCGCAGGCGGCTGAGAACGGCCAGCCCCTGGCGCTTCACCAGCCACGCGCCGAGCAGGCTCACCAGGACGAGCAGGGCGATGGTGTCGAGGGCGCCGATGGCCCCGGCGACGCGCACGATGACATACAGCTCCACCAGCGGAGCCACGACGAAGAGCGCGACGAGCACGGGCACCGCTCGCCACGGTACCCATTGCGACGCGAATCGAGATGTGGGCCATTGGGAGGGTTTTCGGCCGGCGTGCCTACGCTCCGGCTCCGTGCGCCCCCCGTCGGTCGACACCCTGGCGCGGTCTCTGGCCCATCTCGGCCTGCCCCACCCCCTGGCCGTGGACGCCGCCCGGGCGGCCATCGCCAATGGCGACCCCGCCCAGGCCGAGGCGGTGGCCCGCCGCCTGCACCGGCGGTTGCTCCTGCCGGTGGTGAACGCCACCGGCGTGCTGCTGCACACCAACCTCGGGCGGGCGCCGCTGGAGGTGACCACGCCGCCGGGGCCGACCAACCTCGAGATCGACCTGGCCACCGGCGGGCGGGGTGACCGCCAGGCCGGCGTCGGGCTGCTGCTGGCGCGCGCCGCCGGCGCCGAGGCCGCCATGGTGGTGAACAACGGGGCGGCGGCCGTGCTGCTGGTGCTGGCCGCCCTGGCCGCCGGGCGAGACGTGGTCGTGAGCCGGGGGGAGAGCGTCGAGATCGGCGGCGGCTTCCGCGTGCCCGAGGTGGCGGCCCAGTCGGGGGCCCGCCTGGTGGACGTGGGCACGACCAACCGGACCCGGGTCGACGACTACCGGCGGGCGGTGGACGAGGGGGCGGGCGGCGGCGTCGGGTGCATCCTCAAGGTCCACCCCTCGAACTTCCGCATCGAGGGCTTCACGGCCTCGGTGGCGGTGGCGGCGTTGGCGGCGGCCATGCCCGAGGTGCCGGTGGTGGTGGACCTCGGCTCGGGCCTCCTCGACGCCGGCTGCCCGTGGCTGCCCGACGGCCCGCCACAGTGGCTGCGGGACGAGCCGGCGGCGCGCCAGACCCTGGCCGCGGGGGCCGCCCTGGTGACGTTCTCGGGCGACAAGCTGCTGGGGGGGCCCCAGGCGGGCGTCATCGCCGGGCGGGCCGACCTCGTGGCCCGGTGCGCCCGCCACCCCTTGGCGCGCGCCCTGCGCCCGGGCGCCCTGGTGCTGG
>JBIOZN010000228.1:0-14262 GCA_044871175.1 Acidimicrobiales bacterium
CGGGCGCCACCTCGCACAGCCAGGCCGAGCGGAAGGCGCCCGGCGGCCGGCGCACGACGAGGGCGTCGCGCTCGTGGTCGGCGATGTCGGGCCACACGAGGGCGTAGAGCGCCCGGGCATGGCCGAGCTCGTCCTGGGCGATGGAGGCCAGCGCCAGGTCCTCCTCGAGGAAGGGCGACAGCCCGAGCCATTCGGAGTGGCGGTGCCCGGCGAGGAGCTCGTCGTCGGCCAGCGCCAGCACGACCTCGGTGGCGGCCGGGTCGAGGGCGGGGGGCGGGGGATCCCGCCAGAGCTCGGCCGGCGGGCGACCGCTCACGGGCCGGCTCGTTCGGCCCGTCGGCGCTGGCGCCGTTCGGCCACCACGTGGCCGTCGTTCACGGCGTGGTGGCGTTCGGCGTTGGTGGCGATGGCCTCGGGCTCGAGGTGGTGCACGTGGCGCCGGTCGACCACCCACAGCTCACGGGCCTCGCCCCGGCGCACGTAGGTCTCCCGGGCGTACACGACGGCGAGCTCGTCGTCGGGGGCGTCGAGGCTGCCGACGTGCTCGAAGGGGTCCTTGCCCGGCGGCTTGGCGAAGACCTCGTACGTCCTCATGCCCCGTCCTCGCCCCCCTCGTGGAGCATCCTCACCAGCGCACGACCTCGATCGGGTTGCGGCAAGCATCGCACCACGCCACCGCCCGGCACGCGGTGGGGCCCCGCTCGCTGACGGCTCGCAGCCGCTTGGTGCCGCACACGGGGCAGGCGACGGCGGCGAACCGGGCGCCCGCATCGCCGTCGGCGGCGGTGACGGCGATGCCGAGCTCGGCCAGCTGGCGCCGGCCCCGCTCACTGATGCGCGCCGGCGTCCACGCCGGTTCCGTGACGAACCGCACGGCCGCATCGGTCGTGCCGGGCACGGCGAGCACGGCGGCGCGCACGTCGGCCTCGATCACGCCCAGGGCCGGGCAGCCGAGGAACGTGGGCACGAGATCGACGGCGACGCGCCCGCTGTCGGGGTCGGCGCGCACGGCGGCCACCAGGCCGAGGTCGCCGATGCCGATGCCGGCCAGCTCGGGATCGGGCACGGCGGCCACCGCCGCGCCGACCTCGGTGGCCAGGTCGCGGACCGTGACCGTCATGCCACCGCCTCCAGCGCGGCCGCGTCGAGGGCGTCGCGCACCCAGGCCGTGTCCTCCCAGGCCCGGCGGGAGGTGGCGATGCGCCGGGTGGAGTCGGGCCCCACGTTGGCCTGGGTGTCCCGCAGCGCCTGCCAGTCGATGGCGCCGATCACCCACCGGCCCGTCTCGGGGTCGCGGTGCAGGTCGGGATCGGGAACGGTGAACCCGTAGTCCTGCAGCAGCGGGACGAACTTCTGCACGAACTTGTCCCGCAGGGCCTCGTTGCTCTCGCTCTTGATGCGCCACCGCAGGAGCCGGTCGTCGGTGGTGGAGGGCGGCCCGAAGAAGTGCAGAACGGGCTCCCACCACCGCTCGAGCGCCGCTTGGAACAGCTGGTGCTGGGTGGGGGTGCCCTCGGCCAGGGTGAGCAGCATCTCCTCGCCGTGGCGCATATGGAAGCCCTCTTCGGCCACGATGCGCTTGAGGATCCGCCGGTAGGGGCCGTAGCTGCACTGCTTGAACACGGCCTGCTGGGTGGTGAGGGCGGCCGCGTCGACCAGGTAGGCGATGGCGATCTGGTCGGCCCACGTGACGGTGCGGTAGTGGAACACGTTGTGGAACCGGGTGCGTCCGGCGAACAGGTCGTCGAGCATCTCCTGGCGGGTCTTCACGCCCAGGTCGGCGGCCACCATGTAGAGCAGGTGGGCGTGGCCCATCTCGTCCTGGGTCTTGGCCAGGAAGGCCAGCTTGCGGTCGAGGCCGGGCGCCCGGGTGACCCAGTGGCGCTCGCACAGCCCGCCGAACAGCTCGCTGTTGGCGTGCATCTCGATGAAGCGGAAGACCTCGTGGCGGTACTCCGGGGGCATGGCGTCGTCGGGCTCGACGATGCCGCCGCCGTCGATGAAGGCCTCGAAGGCGTCGAGGTCGGGCCAGGTGCGCAACCGCTTCCTCCCGTCGTGGACGGCTGACAGCGTACAGACCGATCGTTCGGTCTGTCCAGTTCGTCAACTCTTCAGACGCTTGAGCTCCTCGCGGTCGGTCAGGTGCCGGCGGCGCCGCCGCCGGTAGACGACCCCGGCCACCTCGTCGATGGCCACCCCGGCCAGGGCGGACACCAGCACGATGCCGGCCAGTGACACCCGCCAGTCCCACCCGAGGAACTCGACGGGCACCTTCTCGCTGTTCTGGATCACGAAGATCACCAGCGCCACGGCCACCAGCCCGCCGAACACGAGCGACCAGAACATGCCCGTGCCGACGAACTCCCGCTTGGTGGGGGGTCCGGAGGGTGGTGGGGTGGGTGTCGGCATCGACGCCGGCGGGGATGTCGACGCCGGTGAGCTCGCCGGTGTGGGCGTGGGCGTCGGGGCGCGGCCGGCGCCGGGCGGCGGAGGGATGTTGCTGCTGGGCGTGGGGGAGGGATCGCCGGGAGAGGCCACGGTCCGCCGGTACCCCTGGTGAGCGGCCGCCAACCGATTGGCCGCCGCCTTGGAGGGGAAAGCTCTGCTCGTGCGGCGGTTGCTGATCGCAGTGTTGGTGTTCGTCACTCTTGCGGGGCCGGCGACGGTGGCCGGAGCGCAGACGACGACGGTGGTCGACGAGGCCGCGGCCGCCCTGCGCCAGGACAACGTGTACGTCGACCCGGCCGCCGAGCGGGCGCTGTCCGCGAGCGAGGCCGACGATCTGCGGACCGCCGTCCGCGCCGCCGACACGCCCACGTACGTCGCCGTGCTCCCTGCGTCGGCTCTGACCCAGGAGGGCGGCAGCGCCGACGCCGTCCTGCAGGCGCTGGTCGAGGCGGTCGGCCGGCGCGGCACCTACGCCGTCATCGTGGGCGACAGCTTCCGGGCGGCCAGCAGCGTGCTCGACGAGGGCGAGGCCGGCCGCCTGGCGACGGCGGCCTTCGCCGCCCAGCGGGCCGAAGGGCCGGCGGCGGTGCTGGAGGACTTCGTGACCCAGGTCGGCGACGCCGCCAACGGCACCGGCTCGGGTGGTTCCGGCGGGGGCTCCGACGGCGGCGGCACCAATCTGCTCCCGGTGCTGCTGGTGGGCGGGGCGGGTGCGGCCGGCGTGCTGGCGTGGCGGTCGAGCCGCAAACGGCGGGCGGTGGCGGCCGAGGCGCGACGGGAACAGGAGGCCGACCGCCAGGTGCTCCAAGCGGAGCTGTCGGTACTGGCCGACGACGTCACTCGGCTGGAGCCCGAGGTGCGCCTGCACCCGGAGGCCCAGAGCGACTTCGACGCCGCCACCCATCGTTACCGGGCGGCCCAGGCGGCGCTGGAGTACGCCGACGAGCCCGTCGACCTCGTGCGGGTGGAGCGGGTCGTGAACGAGGCCCGCTACTCCATGGACCGCGCCCGCGCCCGCATCGAGGGGCGCGAGCCTCCGCCTCCTCCCGACGACCTCACCCAGCCCGGGCGCCACGGGGAACCCGCCGTCAGCCTCGACGACGAGCGCGAGCCGGTGTACGTCGGCTACCCCGGCGGCTACGGCGGCGGGTGGTTCGGAGGCGGTGGTGGTGGCGGCTTGTTCACGGGCCTGCTGCTGGGCTCGATGCTGGGCGGGTTCGGCGGATGGGGGTGGGGCGGCCACACCACGATCATCAACAACCCTGGTGACGGAGGCGGCGATTTCGGCGGTGGTGATTTCGGGGGCGGCGATTTCGGGGGCGGTGACTTCGGGGGCGGTGACTTCGGGGGCGGCGACTTCTAGACGGCGCGGCCTCCCGTGGGCCGCCCCTACAGGCCGAGTGAGGTGGCCACCGCCTGCACCGACTCGGCCGAGCGGTGCAGCGCCGCCCGCTCGTCGTCGGACAGCGGCACGTCGAGCACCGCTTCCACGCCGCCCCGCGCCACGACGGTGGGCACCGACAAGCAGACGTCGCGCAGGCCGAAGTGCCCGTCGAGCAGTGACGTGACCGGCAGCACCCGGTGCTCGTCGCGGACGATGGATTCGATCACCTGGGCGCCGGCCAGTCCGATGGCGTAGTTGGTGGCCCCCTTGCCGCGGATGATGCGCTCGGCGGCGGTGACCACCTCGGTGGCGATGCGTTCCTTGGTGACGGCGTCGAGAGGCGCCCGGCCGGGCAGGGCGAAGGTGTCCACCGGGAGCGAGCCCACCGTGGCCGTGCTCCACAGCGGGACCTCGGAGTCGCCGTGCTCGCCCGCGATCCAGGCGTGGACGCTCTGGACGGCGACACCGCAGTGCCGGGCGATCAGGTCGCGCAGGCGGGAGGAATCGAGCACGGTGCCGGTGCCGAGCACGCGCTCAGGGGGCAGGCCGGAGGACCGCACGGCCGCGTAGGTGACCACGTCGACCGGGTTGGTCACCATCACGAGCACCGCCTCGGGTGCCACCTCGAGGATCTCGGGGATGATCTTGCGGCACAGACCGACGTTGGTGGCCGCGAGGTCGAGGCGGGTCTGCCCCGGGCGCTGCTTGGCGCCGGCGGTGATCGCCACCACGTCGGCGTCGGCGCACACCTGCACGTCGGCCCCGCCCACCACCTCGGCCCGGCGTACGAACTGCAGACCGTGGCGCAGGTCGAGCACCTCGGCGTCGACCTTGGTGGCGTCGATGTCGTAGAGGGCGACGTACGGCGCCACGCCCCGCACCAGGCAGGCGTAGGCGAGGGTGGCGCCGACGCTGCCGGCGCCGACGATGGCGATGCGGCTCGGGCGGGAACGGGCGTTGGGCACGGGCCCGGACCGTAGAGACCCGGCCCGCCGTGGGCAACGGGCGGTGGCCGCCGGGGGCCGGATGTCGGGTCGGATGGTGTTCCGCGGTCGTCCCCGCCCGGCGCCGATCCAACGGTCAGCGGCGGGGTTCCCAGGAGAAGTAGCGCGCCGCCAGCAGCAGGCCGGCCACGGCCCAGGCGGCCACCACGGCGAGGTGGCCGGGGAGCCATCCCGACGGGTTGTCGGGCGGAGGGATGAAGCTCTCGATGAGCGCGTCGAGGAAGTGGCGCACCGGGAAGATGTCGGCCAGGGTGCGGATCCAGGCGGGCCCGTCGTCGGTGGGGATGAACACGCCGGACAGGAACAGCAGCGGCAGCACACTGGCGTTGACGATCGCCGGCGCCGCCTCGGCGTTCGGGATCACGGCGGTGAACGCCAGGCCCAGCGCGCAGAAGCAGGCGGCGCCGACCACGAGGGTGACGAGGAAGGCCGGCAGCGAGCGGGTGGGGAGGTCGATGCCGTAGGCGACCCGGCCGAACACACACACGATGGCGACGAGCAGCACCATGATCGCCATCGAGTGCAGCACCTTGCCCAGCAGGTACGACCAGCCCGGCAGCGGTGTGCCCCGCACCCGCTTCAGCACCCCTTTGTCGCGGGCGAAGGTCACCTGCATGGCCACGTTCGTGTAGCAGGCGGTGATCACCGAGAACGCCAGGATGGTGGCGGTGTAGTAGGTGGAGTTGTCCACCTCCTGGCCGGTGGGCAGTGTGCTCGTGTCGTTGCCCAGCAGCGTGGTGAAGATCACCAGGAACAGCAGCGGGAACATGAAGGTGAAGAAGGCGGCCGCGGGATTGCGCCAGAACGCCTTGTTCTCGTAGCGCACCTGGCGACCGGCCAGGGCCAGGCCCCTCACGACGCCACCGCTCGCGTGAGGGACAGGTAGACGTCTTCCAGGCTCGGGGGGCTCACCTGCAGGCCGTGCAACTCGACGCCCTCCGCCAGGGCCCAACCGGTGACCTCGTGCACGAGCTGGGTCGGCCGGTCGGTGACGGCGTGCCAGCGGTCGCCGTCGTGCCCGAACGCGCCCGCCAGATCGGCCGGCGGCGGCGGGCTGCCGGGCGCCAGCTCGAAGGCAACCGTGGTGTGCAGCCGCTGACGCTCGCCCAGTGTGGATGGCGGCCCCTCGGCCACGATGACGCCGTCGGCGATCACGGCCACGCGGTCGGCCAGCTGTTGGGCCTCGTCCATGTAGTGCGTCGTCAGGAACACCGTCGTGCCGAGCGACTGCAGGTTGCGCACCATCTCCCAGGCGCTGTGGCGGGCCGAGGGGTCGAAGCCGGTGGTCGGCTCGTCCAGGAACACCAGTTCGGGCCGGCCGGCCAGGCCGATGGCGACGTCGAGGCGGCGCTGCTGGCCGCCCGACAGGCGCCGCACCCGCTCGTCCCGCTTCTCCTCGAGGCCGACGACGGCGATGATCTCGTCGAGCGGCAGCGGATCGGGGTAGTAGCCCCGGAACTCCTCGATGACCTCGGCCACGGTGAGGAAGCGCTCGACGCCGGTCTCCTGCAGCACGATGCCGATGCGCCGCCGGAACTCGGCCTCGCCCCGGCCGGGGTCGAACCCGAGCACTCGCACCTCGCCGGCGGTGCGGGCGCGGTGCCCCTCCAGGATCTCCACCGTGGTGGTCTTGCCGGCGCCGTTCGGGCCGAGCAGGGCGAACACCTCGCCCCGCGCGACTTCGAGGTCGACGCCCCGCACGGCCTCCACCCGGCCGTAGCTCTTGTGCAACCCGCGCACGCTGATGGCGGGTTCGGGCACGGGCTCACACTACGAGCGGGCGCCGGCGGGGGCCGGGCGGCGGCGCGGGGCCGGGCCTGCGCCGGGACGAAGGGGCGGCGTACCCTGGAACCGTGGCCCTCGTCGGGAGGCGGCGGGAGCTCGACGAGCTGGACGACCTCCTCGGCTCGACCGCCCGCGGTGCGGGCCGGCTCCTGGTCCTGGTCGGGCCGCCTGGCGCGGGCACGACGACGCTGGCCGACGCGGCCGTCGCCGCCGCTCGCCGGCGCGGCCTCACCGTCCTGCGTGCGGGCCCCGTCGCCGGGCTGCCCGGCCGGCTCATGGGCGCGCAGTTGCTGCGCGACCTGGGCGTCCCCGACACCGAGGCCGCCGGCCTGCTGGCCCGCCCCACGCCCCTCGACCTCGACGCCGCCGCCCGTCGCCTGACCGGTGGGCCGCGCTGTCTGGTGGTGGTCGACGACGTCGACGCCGGCGGGCCCGAGGCGGTCGAGCTCCTGGCCGTCGTGGCCAGCCGGGTGGCGGGGGGAGCGGCGGCCGTGCTGGCCACGGCCCACACCAGCCTCGGTATCGGTCCCGAGCGGCATCTGACCGGGCTGGACGAAGACGACCTGGGCACCCTCCTGGACGAGGGCCGCCCCGACGTCCGCCACGCCCTGTGGATCGCCGCCCGGGGGCTGCCCGGTCGAGCCCGCGCCTTGGCCGCCGAGCTGAACGCCCTCGCGCCCGGGGTGGACCCGCTCGTCCACGTGGCGCTGCGCACGCCGTCGGCGGCGGAGTTCTTGGACGTCGACCTCGCCCTCGTCGATCTGCTCGAGCTCGCGGCCACGCGCGCCGGCGACGACGCCACCCGCGCCCGGGTGCTGGCGCGCCTGGCCCACGAGCTGCTGGGCGACGCCTCCGCCGGCCGCCGGCGGCGGGCGCTGGCCGACGAGGCGCGAGCGCTGGCCGACCCCACCGGCGACCCCGACGTCCGCGCCGACGTGCTCGACGCCCGGCTCCATGCGCTGTGGGACCCCGAGGGCGCACACGACCGTCTGGACACTGCGGCCGAGATCATCGACCTGGCGCGCGCCTGCGGCAACCAGGTGCGCTACCGGCACGGGTTGTTCTGGCGGTTCGTGGCGCTCATGGAGCTGGGCCGCGTGGCCGAGGCCGAGTCGGCGCTGGCCGCCTTCGAACAGGCCGCTCGGGTCGCCGGCGACGAGGAGGCGACGGTGATGGCGCTCTCCCGCCACGCCGCGCTCGCCGTCCTGCGGGGGAACTTCCCCGAAGGGGCACGCCTGGCCGACGAGGTCGGCGCCCGGGGCCGGCGCATCCGCCTGCCCGACGTCGAGCGGTTGGTCGGGACCGTGCGGGGGACGATCAGCGGGCAAACCGGCGAGGGCGACGCCGCCACCGCGATCGAGCAGTTCCGGGTGCTGGCGCGGCGCGCTCCCGGCCATCTCTTCGAGGCCACCGCGGCGCGCATCCTGGCCATCACCGGACACATGGCGGAGGCCGCGGCCGAGCTCGACCGGCTGTTGGCACGTGCCCTCGCGGCGTCGGGTCCCCGGTGGCTCGGCGCGACCACCGACCTGGCCGCCGTCGCCGCCGTCACCGGTCACGTGGGCGCGGCCACCGTCCTGTACGACGCGCTGGGGCCGTACCGGGGGCGCCTGGTCGTGTGGGGCGGCGGCGCCGCCGTGAGCGGTCCCGTGTCGTACTACCTCGGCCTGCTCGCCAGCACGCTCGGCCGGTGGGACGAGGCGGTGGCTCACCTGGGCGACGCGGTCGAGTTCTGCGTCCAGATCGGGGCCCCTCCCCGGCGTGGCGTACAGCGAGGCGGCCTTGGCCGACGCTCTCCGGGCCCGCGGGCGAGCCGACGACGCCGCGTGCGCCACCGACCGGGGGGCCCGGGCGCGAGCGCTCGCCGAACGGCTGGGCATGGCGCCACTCCTGGCCACGATGAGCCGGCCGAGCGAGGAGTGGACGCTGCGCCAAGAGGGTGATGACTGGGTCCTCCAGGCCGGTGCCGAGCGAGCCCGACTGCGCGACCGCCGGGGGCTGCACCACCTCCGCGCCCTGCTGGCCGTGCCCGGGCGCGAGATCGCCGCCCTCGACCTGGCCGCCGGGGGTGACGGCCTGCGCGCCCCGGCCCCCATCGCCGTGCTCGACCGCGGCGGGCAGGAGGCGTTCCGGCGCCGTCTTGCGACCGTGGAGGCCGAGCTCGACGCGGCCGACCGCGCCGGCGACCCGAACCGGGCCGTCGCCGCGGAGGGCGAGCGCCAGGCGCTGCTCGACGAGCTGCGCCGGGCCAGCGGCCTCGGCGGTCGCCCCCGGCCGGTGTCGGCCGAGGCCGAGCGAGCCCGCGTGAGCGTCACCCGGACGCTGCGGGCGACACTCGAGCGGATCAGCCTCGCCGCGCCACGCGCCGGCGCCCACCTGGACGCGTCGGTGCACACCGGCCGGATGTGCCGGTACGACCCTGCGCCGGGCGGTCCACTGCGCTGGCGCGTGTGAGGTCGCGCGTTACGGGTTGTTCCCTCCCGACGAACGCCCCTCTCGGTGCCCCCCAGTCCGCGAAGGAGAGGAACGCCCATGGCCACGATCGAGGAACGCGGTGACCCACAAACCCGTCGGTACGCCGGGCTGGCGGGCGACGACGAGGGCGAGACCGACCAGCGTCCGCCGCTCGTGCTGCTGCACGGGCTCAGCTTCGACCGCACCCTCTGGGCGCCCGCTCGCGCCCGGCTGCGCAGGATCGACGCCGGCCGCCGCGTGCTCGCCCTCGATCTGCCTGGTCACGGCGAGAGCACGGGGACGTGGAGCTACGACGGCGAGGCCGTCGGCCACGCCGTGCACGAGGCGGTGCTCGCCGCCGGCCTCGAGGCGCCGGTGCTCGTGGGCCATTCGTACTCGGGCATCCTGGCCACGATCTACGCGTCCCGGTACCCGGCCGGCGGCGTGGTGAACGTCGACCAGCCGCTGCAGACGGGCCCGTTCGCCGGCTTCCTGCAGTCCCGGGCCGACCAGCTGCGGGGGCCGGGGTTCGCCGCCTTCTGGGCCATGCTCGCCGCCAGCATGCATCCCGAGCTGTTGCCGCCTGACGGCCAGCGCCTGGTGGCGACGACCTGCCGGCCCCAACAGGACGTGCTGCTGGGCTACTGGCGGGAGGTGCTCGAGCGTCCGACCGAGGAGCTGGCGGCGATCCTCGAGGGCGCCCTCGGGGTGCTGCGCGACCGGAACCTGCCCTATGTCGTCGTCTCGGGCCACGAGCCCGAGCCGGAGTACCGGCGCTGGCTGGCCGAAGTGCTGCCGCAGGCGACCATCACGGTGTGGCCCGACAGCGGCCATTTCCCCCAGGTCGCCCACCCCGACGAGTTCGCGCACGAGCTGGCGGCTACCGCCACCTGGGCGAGGTAGCCGAAGCGCGGTATCACCGCCATCGTCCCGCCCTCTTCCGAAGTGTGGGCCAGTGGGATGTCGCGCGCCGGTCGTCCGCCCTGCGTCACGCGCCGGCGGGGAGGCGGTCGTGACCGAGACGTGGGTGCCCGTTCTCACCGCGGTCATCTCGACGGTGGGTGCCAGCGTCAGCGTGTGGCAGGGGAGTCGGCTGATGCGCGCCGATCGTGTGGCCGCGGCCGACGACCTGGCCACGCGGTTTCGCGAGCCGCTCCTCCAGGCGGTCTTCAACCTCCAGTCGCGGATCTACAACATGCTGGAGCTCGGCTTCCTCGGGCGCTTTCTCGGTGCCGGCTCGCGGGAGGACGAGCGCGAGTATGCGATCGCCAACACGCTCTACGTGTTCGCCCAGTACTTCTGTTGGGTCGAGATCCTGCGGCGGGAGTCCCAGTTCGTCGACCCTCGCAGCACCGAGCGCAATCGCCGTGTCGCCCACTCGCTGGAGGCGGTGCGTGATGTGTTCGCCGACAGCATCACGATCGTCGATCCGGCGTTCCGGCTGTTCCGGGGCGAGCAACGGGCCCTGGGTGAGATCATGCTGCTGCCCGCGATCTCGAGCCAAGCCGGTGCGCCCAGCTGGGAGTGCATGGGCTACAGCGCGTTCGTCGAGGCGCTCGACGAGGAGTCCACCCAGCGGTGGGTGCGGCGACTGCGCGAAGACATCGTCGCCGCCGCCCACGGCGGGTTGGACCACCACGAGCGCCTGCGGGCGGTGCAGTCGGCGTTGGTGGACATCATTGATGCCGTCGACCCGGACGAGCTGCGCATCCCCCGGCACCTGCGGCACCGGCTGGCGGCGGCGCCGATGCCCGCCCCGTCACGGCGTGTCGGAGAGGAGGTGTTCGATGCCGGATGACCTCGATGCCGTGTACGACCTGATCGCCCGCCGCCTCGGGCGCGGGAAGGTCGTCCCCGTCCTGGGCGCAGGCGTCAATCTCTGCGAGCGCCCGCAGGGCGTCGGCTGGAAGCGGGGCCGTTATCTGCCGAGCGGTCGCGAGCTGGCGGCCGAGCTCGCCAAGTACGTCAACTACCCCCTGGTCGAGGGCTACGACCTGGCACGGGTCTCCCAGTACGTCGCCTCGCTCGAGGGGGAGGGGTCGCTGTACGAAGAGCTGCACGACGTCTTCGACGCCGACTACCCGCCCACGGTGCTGCATCAGTTCCTCGCCCAGCTCTCGCGCCGGACGCGCGCCGACGGCGCTCGTGATTGCCTGCTCATCGTCACCACCAACTACGACGATGCCCTCGAGCGGGCCTTCCAGGCCGAGGACGAGCCCTACGAGCTCGTCACCTACATCGCCGAGGGACGCGACCGCGGTCTGTTCCGCCATGTCCCGTTCGATGGAGCACCTCGGCTGATTCGCGTCCCGAACGAATATGCCGAGATCCGCCTCGACCAGCGGCCGGTCATCGCCAAGATCCACGGCGCGGTCGATCGCACGAGCGGCTCCGACAGCTACGTGATCACCGAGGACCACTACATCGACTACATCACCCGCGCCGATGTCAGCGGCCTCTTCCCGGTGACCCTGGCCGCCAAACTGCGGACCAGCCACTTCATGTTCCTCGGGTACAGCCTCCGGGACTGGAACCTCCGCGTCATGCTCTACCGCCTCTGGGGCGAGCAGGAGGGGCGGACGTTCAAGTCGTGGGCCGTGCAGGACGCCCCCGACCCCATCGACCGAGCGGCGTGGGACGAGCGCGGCGTGGAGATCCTCCCCGTGCGCATCGAGCACTTCGTGGCCGAGATCGACCAGCGGCTCGGAAGCGACGAGGCGATGATCGCATGACCACGTTCGCGATGTCGTCCGCCACCGATGGACGGGGGCGCGACGGGTCGCGCCTCACCTGTCCGTACGTCGGCCTGGTTCCCTTCGACGAGGCCGACGAGGCCTACTTCTTCGGGCGGGACCGTGACCGGGACCTCATCCTCGCCAACCTGACGGCGACCCGCCTGACGCTCCTGTACGCCGCCAGCGGCGTGGGCAAGAGCTCGGTGCTGCGCGCCGCCGTCGTGCCCCAGGCCCGCCGGCTGGCGGCCGACACCTACGAGGATCTCGGCGTCGGCGGCGTCGCCATCGCCTACGTCAGCGACTGGAGCGGCGCGCCGGCCGAGACGATCGGGCAGGCGGCCCTGGAGGCGGTGGCCCGCGTCCCGGGCGCGGCGCCGTGCTCGGCCCGGGTGCCCGCCCGCCTCAGCGTGGAATGGCTGCACGAGGTGGTGCGGGCGGCGCACGTCCAGGCGCTCTACCTCGTCCTCGACCAGTTCGAGGAGTACTTCCTGTACCACGCCGACGACCGGGGCGACGAGGGCCTCGTCGCCGACGTGGGCGAGATCCTCCGCGCCCGCGACCTGCGCGTCAACCTCCTCCTCGCCATCCGCGAGGACGCGCTGGCCGGCCTCGACCGCTTCAAGGGCCGTATCCCGCACCTGTTCGACAACTACCTCCGGCTCGCGCCGCTCGACCGGGCCGCGGGCCGTGAGGCCATCGAAGGGCCGCTGGCCCGGCACAACCAGCTCGAACCGGCCGACGGACGCATCACCATCGAACCCTGGCTGGTCGAAACCCTGCTCGACGAAGTGCAGGTGGGGCGGGTGGCCGTCGTTCCGGATGCTCCGCCGGCGGGCGAGCCGGTCCTTCGCGATCCCGCCGCCGGAGCCAACGGGCACGGGCGATCGGCCGGGGGCGAGATCGAGACGCCGTATCTCCAGCTGGTGCTGACGCGACTGTGGTTCGAGGAACGCGCCGCCGGCTCGGATGTCCTGCGCACGAGCACGCTTCAGCGCCTCGGCGGCGCCGAGACGATCGTGCGCACCCACTTGGACCAGGTGATGTCGGCCCTCACATCGGAGCAGCACGAGGTGGCGGCGGGCGTCTTCCACCACCTGGTGACCTCGTCGGGCTCCAAGATCGCCCTGACGGCCGAGGATCTGGCGGAGTGGTCCGGCCAGAGCGTCACCGCCGTGCGGGATCTGATGGACAGCCTGTGCGCCAGCCGCCAGCGGATCCTTCGGCCCGTGCCCCCTCCCGTGGGTCACACCGGTCCGGTGCGCTACGAGATCTTCCACGACATCATGGGCGCCGCCGTGTTGGATTGGCGCCGTCGCCATGTCGCCGAGCGGACCCAGGCGCAGGCGGCGCGGCGGCTGATCGAGGAACGGGAGGAGGCGCGAGCAGTGGCGGCATCGGCTCGCCGCCATCTGCGCCGTGTCCGGTTGTTCGCCGCCGGTATGGCGCTGATCCTGCTCGTGGTCACGACGCTCGGCTACTTCCTCTACCAGCGCGACCGGGAGGCTCGCCGCCAGCGGCTCCTGTCGGAGGCCGGCGCCGCCCTCGCCACCGACCCGGCCCTGAGCCTGACCAAGGCGGTCGAGGCCGACGGCATCGGCGGCACCGAGCAGACGCGAGAGGCGATCCTGGCCGCCGCCACGGCCCCGCGTGGAGACGTGGTCTGGGATACCGATGCCGGCTTGATCGACATGGTCGTCACGACCGGCAGCACCGAGGACGTGGTCGTCTACGACGCCCGCGGCCGCATCCGGGTGGTCGACGGGAACGGTGCCGTCAAGGCGGAGGCGGTCGCCGACGGGCTCGCCGGCACGGTGCAGTACGGCTCGGTGGCGAGCGACGGCGGCCGGGTCGCGCTCGTCACCGATCGGGACGAGGCCGTCGTCGTCGACGTGGCGACGGGCCGCACCGTGGCGCTGGCGGTGGCCTCCCCGGGGCTGGGGCCACCGGTGCTGGTCGCGTCGTCGACGGGCGCCCTCGTCGTCCTGCCGTCGAGTGGCCAACCGACGGAGATCTTCGATGCGACCACGGGCGCACTGGTGACCCGGCTGGCCACACCCGGTTACCAGGCCGTCGCCTCGCCTGACGGCGCGCAGGTCGTCACCTCCGACGAGGACGACCACCTGCGGGCGTGGGATGCGCACGCCGGCACCATGGTCGCCGAGACGGCACAACTGTCGGGACCGGTGTGGTTCCTCCAGCCCTACGGCGACAAGGTCGTCGCCGTCGTCGGGAAGCTGAGCGAGGACGGCGCCGGCATGAAGCCCGAGATCGCGGTCTGGGACTGGCGGTCGGGCTCGGCACCGAGCGTCTTCCCGACGAACACGACGGTGCGCGAGATGCAGCACGTCGAGGTCGAGCAGGACGACGAGTTCCTCCTGCTGGCCTTCGACAAGACGGCGGCCACCTATTCATTGCGCGACGGCAGCTCGCTCGGCGGGCTGCCCTCTCACGC
>JBIOZN010000229.1:0-15681 GCA_044871175.1 Acidimicrobiales bacterium
ACGGGGGCCGCACGCGCCTGCCCGCCGGCGCGCCCGGCCGCCCGGGTGGGGTCACGCTCCTCACCGGTGCCGTGCTGGCCACCGGGCCGTTGACCACCGTCGTTCAGGCGCTCACCCGGGGCCAGGACCTCGAGCGGATCGTGTGGATGGGTGGCGGCCTGCAGGGGGGCAACGCCACCCCGTACGCCGAGTTCAACGCCTGGTGGGACCCGCACGCGGTCGACCAGGTCGCCACGTCGGGCGTGCCCCTGCGCGTCGTCCCTCTCGACGTCACCGCCGAGGTGCGCATCCGCCCGGTGGACCTCGACACCCTGCGCGCCGCCGGTCGCCGGGCCGCCTTCTTCGGCGACCTCGAGGCGGTCAGCCAGCAGCAGGCGCCCCACGCCGCCCTGCACGACCCGGTGGCCGTGCTGGCCGCGGCCGAGCCCGACCGCTTCGAGTGGCGCCCGCTGCAGGTGCGGTGCGATCTCGACGGCGAGACCGCCGGCCGCCTCGTCGCCCAACCCGCCGAGCCGGGCGAGACGAGCGTCGAGGTCGCGGTCGACGCGGACCGCGCCGCGCTGCGCGACCGGATCGTGGAGCTGCTCGCGTCGCTGGCGTGAGCGGCGCGTGCCGCCCATACCGCGGACCTTCGCTGGCGTGACCGTCCGGTTGAGGAGGTCAACGCACCGGTTACCCGAGCGAGGGCCGTGCATTCGCGCGACGCGGTCCTACAACTCCCGTTCGTAGTACAGGTGGAGGGGGCCGTCGGGGCCGCCCTCGCGGTGGGTGAAGCCGAGGCTCTCGTACAGGGCCCGGGCGGCGAGGTCGCTCTCCTCGGTGCCCAGGTCCATGTAGTCGGCACCCCGGTCGCGGGCGTGGGCCATAGCCGCCTCCAGCAGCGCCCGCCCCAGTCCCTGCCCCCGGTGGTCGGGCGCCACGTACAGCTCGGCCAGGTAGCACTCCACAGCCTCGCTCCAGATGGCCGGCCGGAACCGGAGCACGGCGATGCCGTCCGGGCCGCCTCCCCCCAGCAGGATGGTGTCGCCCAGGCCCATGAGCAGCCGGGCCCGGGCGGCCAGCGCCTCGACGCCCGGGGTGGGGTCCTCGAACTCCCGGTTGAAGTCGTCCAGCAGGCGGGCGATCGTCTCGGCGTCGGCGACGGTGGCGAGGCGGACGGTGCGTTCGGCGACGGTGCTCATGGGCCGCATCCTCGCGAGGCCTGTAGCAACCTGTAGGGCGTGAGCACACGGACCGCGCCGGCCGCCCGCCCGGCCCTGGCCGCGCTGCCGGTGTACAAGCCGGGGAAGTCGGCCGAAGTCGCCATGGCCGAGCACGCCATCGCCTCGGCGGTGAAGCTGGCCAGCAACGAGAACCCCTACGACCCGCTGCCTTCGGTGCGGGCGGCCATCGACGCCGGCGCGGGCGCCGCCAACCGCTATCCCGACCACCGAGCGGCAGCCGTCCGTGCGGCGCTGGCGGCCCGCTACGGCCTCGACGTGGGCCAGGTGGCCGTCGGGTGTGGGTCCGTGGGCCTGTTGCAGCAACTGCTCCTCACGTTCGTCGACCCCGGCCAGCGGGTGCTCTACGCCTGGCGCACGTTCGAGAGCTACCCGATCTACGCCGCCCTCGTGGCCGCCGACGTGCGTACCGTCCCCCTGCGCCGCCACGCTCTCGACCTGCCCGCCCTGGCCGACGCCGTCACGCCCGACACGCGCGTCGTCCTGGTGACCTCACCGAACAACCCCACCGGCACCGCCGTCCGGGCCGACGAGTTCGCCCACCTGCTCGAAGTCGTACCCGAGCAGTGCGTCATCGTGCTCGACGAGGCCTACCACGAGTACATCACCGGCGCCCACGTGCCCCCCGCCCTCGACCTGCTGGCCGACCACCCCAACCTGGTCGTCCTGCGCACGTTCTCCAAGGCGTACGGGCTGGCGGCGCTGCGCATCGGCTACGCCCTCGCCCACCCCGATGTCGTCGCTGCCATCGACAAGACCCTCATCCCCTTCGCCGTGAACGGTGTCGCCCAGGTGGCGGCGCTGGCCAGCCTGGCGGCCGACCACGAGCTGGCCGACCGCGTGCGCACCACGCTCGCCCAGCGCGGGCGCGTCGCCCGGGAGTTGCGAGGCCTCGGGTTCTCGGTACCCGACCCCCAGGCCAACTTCGTGTGGCTGCCTGCCGGCGACGCGGCCGCCGACCTGACCCTCACCCTCGAACAGCTGGGGGTGGTGACCCGGCCCTTCCCGGGCGAGGGCGTGCGCGTCACCATCGGCTCGCCCGCCGAGGACGACCGCTTCCTGCAGGCGTTCGCCGACGCCGCCGGCAAGCTGGCCCTCAAGGAGCACTGGGGCCTGCCCACCGGCGACCGGGCCCGGCGGGTGCAGCACTGGGTCGACCGCATCGACGCCGCCCACGAGCGCCTCACGCGCCATGCCGGCATCGTGCACGTCGGGCTCACCGAGCCCGACCCGGGCGGCACGGACCGGTGGGAGGCCGGGCAGGTGTGGGCCCACCTGGCCGAGATCGGCGGCTACTGGCGCGGCCAGCTCGACGTCGTGCTCGACGCCGCCAGCGCCGAGCCGGTCCCGTTCGGGCGGGTGAAGACCGACCCCGAGCGCGTCGCCGCCATCGACGCGGGCCGCCATCACCCCGTGCCCGCCCAGCTGGCCCAGGTGCGGTTCAACCTCGACGCGCTGCGAGCCGAGCTGGCCGGGCTGTCGGCCGAGGACTGGAGCCGAGTGGGGCGCCACCAGACGCTGGGAGACATGGACGTCGAGCGCCAGCTGCAGGAGTTCCACGTCGGCCACGTCGAGCAGCACCTCGACCAGCTCGACGGCCTGATGCCGGCGTGATCCCGGTCCCCGAGGGCAGCGACTTCCCGCTCGAGAACCTGCCCTACGGCGTCGTCCGGCCCGCCGACGGGCCCGTCACCGTGGCGGTGCGCCTCGGGGACTCGGTCGTCGACCTCTCGGTGCTCCAAGACGTCGGACTGCTCGACGACGTGGACGAGCTGCCCCCCGGCGTCTTCGACTACGGCTCGCTGAACCCGTTCCTGGCCTGCCCGGCGGATGTGTGGCGGGCGACGCGGCGCCGCCTCACCGAGCTGCTGGCACCGGGGTCGGAGCATGCCGGTGCGGTGGCGGCCGCCGTCCTGCCGGTGAACGACGTCCGGGTGCTCATGCCCATCGAGGTGGGCGACTACGTCGACTACTACAGCTCCGTCCACCACGCCCGGAACATGGGCCGCATCCTGCGGCCCGAGGCCGAGCCGCTGCTGCCCAACTGGACGCGCCTGCCGGTCGGCTACCACGGGCGGGCCGGCACCGTTCTCGTGAGCGGCGAGCCCGTGCCCCGGCCGTGGGGGCTGCGCCCGCCCGGCCCGGGGGAGGCCGAGCCGACCTTCGGGCCGAGCCGTTCGCTCGACATCGAGCTCGAGGTGGGCGCCGTCGTGGGCGCCAGCACGGGGCGGGGAACCCGGATCGCCCCCGACGACGCCGCCGAGCACGTGTTCGGCTTCGTGCTGCTGAACGACTGGTCGGCCCGCGACATCCAGGCCTACGAGTACCAGCCGCTCGGGCCGCACCTGGGCAAGAGCTTCGCCACCACCATCAGCCCCTGGGTGGTGACGCTCGCCGCCCTCACCCCCTACCTGGTCGACCCGCCACCGCAGTCGCCCGAGCCGGCCCAGTACCTGCGGGCGGCCAAGGGGTGGGCCCTCGACCTCCAGCTGGAAGCGGTGCTGAACGGCACCACGATCGCCCGCACCCGCTTCGCCGACATGTACTGGACCTTCGCCCAGCAACTGGCCCACATGACCGTCAACGGCGCCAGCACCCGTCCCGGCGACCTGTTCGGCTCGGGCACGGTGTCCGGCCCCGAGCCGGGCAGCTACGGCAGTCTCATGGAGCTCACCTGGCGGGGTCGCGACCCGATCACGCTGGCCGACGGGCGCACCCGGACGTTTCTGGAGGACGGTGACGGCGTGACCCTGCGGGGATGGGCGGGCGGCGACGCACCCAGCCGGCCCCGCATCGGCTTCGGCGAGTGCACCGGCGCGATCGTCGCCCGCGTCGAAGGAGGACCGTCATGACCTACTACCGCCGCCTCGGCGACATCCCGAGCAAGCGCCACGTCCTCCACCCCAAGCCCGAGGGCGGCTGGTACGCCGAGGAGCTGATGGGCGAGGAGGGGTTTCGCGCCGCCTCGGCCCTGCTGTACCACCGCCACTCGCCCTCGGCGGTGGTGGGCATCGAGGCGGCCGACGACTGGCGCAGCTTGCTGCACCCCAATCTGCCGCTGCGCCCGCATCACCTGCGCACGCCCGAGCTGGCCGGCCTCGGCAAGGGCGACGCCGTCACCGGCCGCCAGACGCTGCTGGGCAACGACGAGGTGGTGGTGAGCTACGTGGCCGCCGCGCCGGGCGCGCCCAGCCCGCTCTACCGCGACGCCGTCGGCGACGAGCTCGCCTACGTCCACGCCGGCCAGGGGGTGCTGGAGAGCGTGTTCGGGCGCCTGCCGGTGCGCTCGGGCGACTACGTGCTGGTGCCGATGTCGGCCACGCACCGCTGGGTGCCCGAGGGCGACGAGCCGCTGCACCTGCTCGTGCTGGAAGCGGCCGGCCACGTACTGCCGCCGGCCAGGTACCTCACCGCCCGGGGCCAGTTCCTCGAGGGGGCGCCGTACAACGAACGCGACCTGCACGGTCCGGTGGAGTTGCTGGAGGCCGAGGGCGAGGGCGTGGAGGTGCTGGTGCGCACCCGGGCGGGCATCACCCGCCACGTGCACGCCACGCATCCCTTCGACGTGGTGGGCTGGGACGGCTACCTGTACCCGTACACGTTCTCCATCCGGGACTTCCAGCCCATCGTGGGCGAGTACCACCAGCCCCCGCCCGTGCACCAGACCTTCGCCGGGCCGGGGTTCGTCGTGTGCAGCTTCGTGCCCCGGCCCTTCGACTTCGGGCCCAATGCGGTGAAGATCCCGTACCACCACGCCAACGTCGACTCCGACGAGGTGTTGTTCTACGCCGGCGGCGACTTCATGAGCCGGGCCGGATCCGGCATCGGGGTGGGCTCGATCAGCCTGCACCCGGCCGGGTTCGTCCACGGGCCCCAGCCGGGCAGCCTGGAGGCCAGCCTCGACAAGGACCGCACCGGCGAGACGGCCGTGATGCTCGACACCTTCCGTCCACTGCTGCTGGGCGACGCCGCCCTCGCCGTGTCGGACGCCGACTACCCCTGGACCTGGGCCCGCTCGTGAGAGGGCGGGGGGGGCGCGCGGCTCAGCGGCCGAGGGCGGGGCGGTCGGACGCCCGGGCCAGGTGCGACACCGGGACGCGAGCCGCGGCCTTGGCCAACCCCTTGGGATCGGCGGTGGCCACTCCGGCGGTGAACGGCAGGGCGGCGCGGAACGCCCGGCGCAGCCAGCGCACGGCCACGGCCCCGTAGCTGGGATCGGCGTGCGGGTCGACGGGGCGGTTGAGCAGCAGCTCGACGGTGACCCGGCGGACGGCGTCGACGTCGGGCTCGACGCCGGCGGCGCGGGCGCGGCGCGCCAGGTGGGCGGCCACCAGCCCGAGCTCGTGCGCCCCGCGGGTGACCGACGCGTAGAGGGCGGGCACGGCCGCCGCCACCAACCACATCGGCGTGCGCCGGGTGAGGAACCGCAGCGGTCGGGCCCGGCTGGCAGCCCGGGCGGCGAGGGCGGCGGCGGTGGCGCCTCCGAGGGTCGGGCCCACCGACTTCTCGCTGAGGGCCTGCACCAGCGCGCGCTCGTCGTCCACCTCACGGGGATCGGCCACGGCGGTGGCGACGACCCGATGCACGAGGCCTCGCGCCGCACCCTCGACGGCGTCGGCCACCGCCGAGGCCGACACGGTGCCGGCCTTGCCGATGGCCCCCACCGCCGCCTGCACCACGGCGCGCGCATCGGCGCCGGTTCCCGTGTCGGCGTCACGGGGATGGTCGGGAACGGGGGCCACCGCGACACCATGGCATACGGCGTACGGAGGCCCGGATCCGTAGTCGCCCCGGATGACGCCCATCGAGGCCGTCTCTACCGTCCCGTGCCATGTCGCGTCTCTCCCTCCGCCGGGCCTTGGTCGGTGCCGCCGCCCTGGCCGCCCTCGCCGTGCCCCTCAGCCAGTGCGGTGACTCCGATGGCTGCCTCCAGGGCATCTGCGTCGCCCCGGGCGGCGAGTCCGCCGCCCCGCTTCCCGCCCATGCGCCCTGACCGGCGCGCCGAACCGGCCCCCGTCGCCCGACCGGCACCCGAGCCGGACGCCTTGTTCGAACCGGGCGGCGAACAGCGCCGTATGACGACCATGCCCTCCATCACCGTCCTCCGCCGCCCGCCCGCTCCCGGGCTGTACTTCCTCGGCCGCCCCGCACGCGTGTGGCGCGCCGCCCTGCGCCCCCACCGGCGGCCGGCTCGGCCGCTGCAGGCGGCCTGACGGCACCACAGGCCCGAGCTCGCCGCGCCCGCCGGATTCCCGGCGATCGCGGCGGCTCGCCGACTACAGTCCGTGGCCGGCGTCCGCGCGCCTCCCAGCGCGAGAGGGCGCCAGGAGGGCCCGGGCATGGCAAGCGAGCTCGTCGCTCGCGACCACGAGCAGCGCGAGGTACTGGCCGCCGTCCGCCAGGGCACCGGCGCCGTCGTGCGAGGCGAACCCGGGATGGGCAAGACCGCCCTGGCCCAGGCCGTCGCCGACCGCCTGACCCGGGCGGGCGAGCGGGTCGTCTGGGTGGTCGCCACCGCCGCCAGCCAGCCCATGCCCTACGGCGCGCTGGCGCCCCTGCTGCCCGACGACCTCCCCGCCCTGCACCCCGCCCTCGTCCTCAACCACGTCGCCCGCGAGCTGGCGTCGGCCCACGACGGGCGCCCGGCCTTGCTGGTGGTGGACGACGCCCAGTTCCTCGACGACCAGTCCGCCGCCACCATCCTCGGCCTCGCCAGCACGCGTGGGGCCCGCCTGCTGGTCACCCTCCGCTCGGGCGCCACGCCCCCCGACGCCGTCGAGGCGTTGTGGCGGGACGGCTTCGTCAGCCGTATCGACGTCGCCCCCCTCGACCGTGCCGGCGCCCACGCCCTGCTCGTGCACGGGCTGGGCGGCGAGGTGGCGGGCGCCACGGTCGAGCTGCTGTGGCAGCGAACGCGCGGCAACGCCTTGTACCTGTGCGAGCTCATCCGCTACGGGCGGGCCGAGGGCCGCCTCCGGGACGTGGGCGGCGTGTGGCTGTGGCAGGGCGATCTCGAGGTGCCGCCCCGGCTGGCCGACCTGCTCGAACGGCGCTTCGCCGGGCTGAGCGAGGCCGGCCTCGACGCCTTGGCCGCCCTCGTTCTGGGCGAGCCGCTGGCCCTGGACGTGCTCGAGCGGATCGTGCCCGCCAGCGCCATCGCCGAGGTCGAAGGCCGCCGGCTGGTGGCCGAGAGCGAGCGAGGCGGCGCCGTGTTCCTCGGGTTCGACCACCCGCTGCTGGCCACCGCCGCCGAACCCCACCTCACCGCCACCCGCCGCCGCCGCATCGCCGATGCGCTGGCCGCCACCACCGCCTCGCTGGGAGAGGCGCTCGACGTCGTGCGCCGGGCCCGCTGGCAACTGATGGGCGGCGGCCCGCCCGACGTGGGCCTGCTGCTCGACGGGGCCCGCCTCGTACTGCTCCACCGGCCGGCGCTGGCGGTGCGCCTCGCCGAGCGGGCCCTGGCGCGCCAGCCAACCGTCGCCGCCACCCTCCTGCTGTCCGACGCACGCGCCGAGATGGGCGAGATCGACCGCGCCCGCGAGGTCCTCGCCACTGCGGCCGCCCTCGCCCGTGACGACGACGAGCACCTCGCCGTCCATCTCGGGGGCGTCGCCTTCACCGCGTGGCCCGACCGGCGGCCGCGCGCCGCGATCGACCGGCTGGCCGCTCTGCGTCCGACCCTTCCGGAACGCTTCGCGACCGACATCGACTCCACCGCCGCCCTGATCACACTGTTCGCCGCTCGTCCCGCGGCCGCCAGCGCCTTGGCCGAGGAGGTGCTGCGCCTCCAGCCGGCGCGGGCGTGTGCCATCCGCGCCACGACGGCCCAGGTCGGCGCCCTCGCCCTGCTCGACCGCCCTCAGGAGGCGGCCGTGGCCACCGCTGCGCTCGAGGCCCTCGTCGCCACCGGGCCGGTGTCGCCCTACGCCCTCGGGCTGGCCCACGCCATGATGGCGCTGGCCCGCTGGACTCGCTGGGACGGCAACCAGGTGCCCCTCACCGACCCGGCGTCGGCGCGCTGGCCCGTGCCTGCCTTGTCAGCGTGGGACTCGGCCCGCACCGAGCAGGTGGCGTGGCCCCTGCTGGAAGGGGCGAGCCGGCTGATCGAAGGCCACGTCACCATCGCTGTCAGCCACCTGCGCGAAGCCCTGGCCCAGCAGTGCGCGGGCGAGGGCGAGTTCCGTTCGGAGGCCGTCGCCCTGCTCGCGGTGGCGCTGGCCGCCGCCGGGCAGCCGCACGCCGCCGCCGCCGTGCTGGCACGCGACCCGCCCGACGAGCTGGCCGTGTTCCCCGGGCTGGAGCGTTGGGCCCGCTCCGCCGTGGAGGCGGCCAGCGGCGGCGGCCGGGCGGCCGAGCTGGCCTTGGAGGCGGCGGCCGAGGCGCGCGACGCAGGGGCGCTGGTCAGCGTGACGGCCTACCTGTCGGACGCCGCCCGCTACGGCGCGGCGCGCCGCGCCGCCGCCGAACTGGCCGATCTCGGCTGGGAGTTCCGCTCGCCCTTGGCCGCCGCCCGGGCCCGGGGGATCGAGGCGCGCGCCACCGGCGAGGGCAAGGCGCTCCTGGCGGCGGCCGAGGCCCACGCCGCCATCGGGATCCTGGGCCCCGCCCTGCCGCTGGCCGAGCTGGCCGCGGCCGCCTTGGGACGGGACGCCTCCGGGGCGCGCCAGCGGGCCCAGAACCTGGCCGGCGACCTGCGCCGGCGGTTGCGCCTGGCCCTGCCCGCCGACCAGCCCGTGACCCCGCTCACCCGGCGCGAGCTCGAGATCGCCCGGCTGGCCGCCGCGGGCACGTCCGACCGTGACATCGCCGCCGCCCTCGTGGTGTCGGTCCGCACGGTGGAGAGCCACCTGGCCACCGTGTACCGCAAACTCAACATCGCCGGGCGCCGCCAGCTGCGCGACGTGATCGCGCCGGCGTGACGGCCCGGTGCTCGCGCCCGACCGCCGGGTGCTCGCGCCGGACCGCCCGGTGTTCCGTCCCGTCACCGGTTCTTGCCTAGCGTCGGCGACCTGTGATCGAGGCCCGCCAGCTCACCAAGCGCTTCGGCCGCACGGTCGCGGTCGACCAGTTGAGCTTCACGGTGCGGCCCGGGCGGGTCACCGGCTTCCTCGGACCCAACGGCTCGGGCAAGTCCACCACCATGCGCCTGTTGCTCGGCCTGGATCGCGCCGACGGGGGTACGTCCAGCTTCGACGGCCGCCCTTATCAGGAGCTGCGGCGGCCGCTGCACCAGGTGGGTGCCCTGCTCGACGCCAAGTACGCCCACCCGACCCGGCGCGCCCGCGACCACCTCCGGGCCATCGCCGCCTCCAACCGCATCTCGTCCCGCCGGGTCGACCAGGTCCTCGGCCTGGTCGGCTTGGACGAGGTCGCCCGTCGGCGGGTCGGCGGCTTCAGCCTGGGGATGCAGCAACGGCTCGGGTTGGCCGCCGCCCTCTTGGGCGACCCGAACACGCTCCTGCTCGACGAGCCCGCCAACGGCCTCGACCCCGAGGGGATCCAGTGGATCCGCCGGTTCCTGCGAGCGTTCGCCGCCCAGGGCCGAACGGTGTTCGTGTCGAGCCACCTGCTGTCGGAGATGGCGCTCATGGCCGACGACCTCGTCGTGATCGGGCGCGGCCGGCTGCTCACCCAGGCCAGCGTCGACGACTTCGTGCGCCAGGCCGCCCGCTCCTGGGTGCGTGTCGTCAGCCCTGACGCCGTCCGCCTGGCCGATCTCCTCCGGGGCCAGGGCGCGACGGTCAGCTCGGAGCCCGGCGGCGCGCTGGCCGTCAGCGGCGCCGAGGCCCCCGCCGTCGGTGAGTTGGCGGCGCGCCACGGGGTGGTGCTCCACGAGCTGGCGCCCCGGACGGCCTCGCTGGAGGAAGCCTTCCTGGCCGTCACCGCCGGCGCCGTCGAGTTCGGGGCCGGCGGGCCGGACACGTCCGGTGCGCCCGGTGCCGGTCCGCCCGGTGCGCCCGGTCCGCCCGGTGCGCCCGGTCCGCCCGGTGCGCCCGGTCCGCCCGGCGGACCGCCCGCGCCCTCCACCATCCCGACGTCGTGCTGGCCGGCGCCCGACCCAGGGACGGGGCGCTGATGGTGGAGGCCATCCGCAGTGAGTTCATCAAGGTCCGTACCGTGCGTTCCAGCGTGGTGCTGGCCGTGCTGGCCGTGGTCGCGCCGGTCGGCCTCACCGCCCTGCTGGCCGCGGTGGTGCCCGTCGACGAGGTGGAGGGGGCAGCCGACGCCTTCAACCTGGCCACCGCCTCGCTCGGCGTCATGCAGCTGCTGGTGGCTGTCATCGGGGCGCTGACGATCGCCGCCGAGTACCGCTTCGGCACCATCCGGGTCACGTTCACGGCCACGCCGCAACGAGCGCGGGTCCTGGCCGCCAAGGTGGTCGTGGTGGTCGGGCTCGCCGTCGTCGTCGCCGTGGTGACGATCGTGCTCAACGTCGCCGTCGGCCGGGTCATCCTGGCGGCCCGCGACCTCGACTTCTCCCTCACCGGAGCGGGCGTACCCCGCGCGCTGGTGGGGAACGTCATCGTGGCCGTCCTCTACGGCCTGGTCGGGTTCGGCCTGGGTGCCTTGTTCCGGACCCCGGTGGCCGCCATCGTCGTCGTGGTCGCCCAGCCCGTGATCGTCGAGCCCATCCTGGTGGCGGTACGCACCCAGGTCTTCAAGTGGCTGCCGTTCGCCGCCGGGTCCGCGCTCACCACCGTCGACCCCGACGACAACTTCGTGCAGTCGCCCGTGGCCGGCGGCCTCGTGCTCGGCGCCTACGCCGCCTTACTGGTGGTGGCCGGTTGGGTGATGGTCGTCCGGCGCGACGCGTAGGGGTGGGCCGAGGTCACGCCCGCTCGGCCCCGCTGTCGATCCCGAACTGGCCGGCGCCCCCCAGTCGCCGTCGCTGGGCGGTGATGTAGGGGCGGGCCCGGCGCTGGCCGCCGCGTGCGGCGATGACCCGGTCGAGCGCCTCGAGGGTGCGCACGAGGGCCGCCCGGTTGGGCTGCCAGCCCCGGCGCTCGCATTCGTCCAGCCAGTCGGCGGGTGTGCGGTGGCCGCGCTGGCCGTTGCAGCGCCGGCACGCCGCCACTTCGTTCTCCAGCCAGCTCGGGCCGCCCTTGATCCGGGGCACCACGTGCTCGGTGGTGGCACGCACCAAGCCGACCTCGAGCGGACGGCCGCACCACACGCACCGCCAGCCGTCGCGCTCGAGAATGAGCGCCAGCCGGGCGCGCCGATCGGGTGCGGGTGAGGGGTCGGCCACCGGCCGCCGAGGCTAGCGACCGCGGCGTCGGCCCCGGCCGCCGAGGCGAGCGACGGCGGCGTCGGCCCGGGGTCGCCGAGGCGAGCGGCGGCGGCGTCGGCCCGGTCGTGGCAGCCTTGCCCACTGTGCCCGACGGCCGGTTCGCGCCCAGCCCCACCGGGCCGTTGCACCTGGGCAACCTGCGCACGGCCCTGCTGGCGTGGCTCTTCGCCCGGGCCGAGTCGGCGCGCTTCGTCGTGCGCATGGAGGACCTCGACCCCATCACCGCCCGTCCCGAACACGAGGCCGGCCAGCTGGCCGACCTGGCCGCCCTCGGGCTCGACTGGGACGGCCCGGTGGTGCGCCAGTCCGAGCGGCGGGCCGCTCACGACGCCGCCATCGACCGGCTGGTCGCCGCCGGGCGCACCTACCCGTGCTACTGCACCCGCCGGGAGGTGCTGGAGGCGGCCCAGGCGCCCCACGGCGACGGCCCCGAGGGCGCCTACCCGGGCACGTGCCGGGACCTGTCGGTCCGCGAGCAGGCGGCGCGCCGGGCGGCCGGCCGGCGGCCCTCACTGCGCCTGCGAGCGGCCGCAGCGGTCGAGGTCGTCGTCGACCGCCTCCACGGCCGGATCCAGGGCGTGGTCGACGACGTCGTGCTGCGCCGGGCCGACGGCGTGGCCGCCTACAACCTGGCCGTGGTCGTGGACGACGCCGCCCAGGGCATCGGCGAGGTCGTGCGGGGCGACGACCTGCTGGCGTCGACGCCGCGACAGGTACACCTCGCCCGGCTGCTCGACCTGCCGGTGCCCGGCTATGCCCACGTGCCGCTCGTGCTCGGTCCTGACGGCCGCCGGCTGGCCAAGCGCCACGGTGCCGTGACCCTGGTCGACCTGGCCGAGCGGGGCACGGACGCCGCCGCCGTGCGGTCGCGGCTGGCGGCGAGCCTGGGCCTGGCCGCCCCGGGCGAGGCGGTGACCCCTGGGCGGCTGCTGGAGCGTTTCGACCCCGCCGCCCTGCCCCGCCAGCCCTGGATCGTCACGCCTGCGGCGTCGTCGCCAGGGAGATGAGGGCAGACCCAGCGGCGGCCGGCCGGCCACCGCGTCTCGGCGCGAAATCCGCCGTATAGGGCGGGAATCGCGCCGAGACCGGCCACGGCGCCGACCGGGCGGCTTACCTGACGGCGGGCCGGGTGGGCCGCCTGGGACTCGAACCCAGAACCCACGGATTAAAAGTCCGGTGCTCTGCCGTTGAGCTAGCGGCCCGGGGCGATGGTAGCGACGACCATTCTCGGCGCCGGATCGTGCCTCCGCGTGGCTCGGCCCGGCTGGCCGCGGCACGATGGGAGGGTGGTGCTCGAGCTGGTGACCGGCGCCGTCGAGCCGCTGCGGCGCCAGGTGCAAGAGGCGATCCGCGTCCGGGTGGCGGGCCCCGAGCCCGAGGCGCGAGCGGTCGCCGTCGAGCTGGTCTCCGCCGACGGGCCCCGGTGGTTCGCCCCCGGCAGCCCGGTGTGGGTGGTGCACAGCGACGTGGCCATGTTCGTCGGCGGCCTGCGGGCCCTGCTGTTGCAGTCCCTTCATCCCCTCGCCATGGCGGGCGTGGCCGCCCACTCGGACTACCGCCACGACCCGTGGGGCCGGCTGCAGCGCACCGGTCGCTTCCTCGCCCTCACGACCTACGGCACGGCCGAGCAGGCGGAGGAGGCCTGCGCCGTCGTACGGGCCGTGCACGAGCGGGTCCGGGGCACGGCATCCGACGGCCGGCCGTATGCGGCGACGGATCCTCACCTGCTGGCCTGGGTGCACCTGGCCGAGGTCGAGAGCTTCCTCCTCAGCCACCGGCGCTACGGCCACACCCCGCTGAACTACGACGAGCGCGACGAGTACGTGGCCCAGATGGGGCGCGTCGCCCGGGCGCTGGGGGTGCTCGACCCGCCTGACACCGTCGCCGAGCTCCGCCGCCAGCTGGCCCGGTACCGCCCGGAGCTGCGCTCGACGCCGGCCGCCCGCGCCAGTGTTCGATTCCTGCTCAACCCGCCCGACGTGCCCCTGGTGGCCCGGCCCGCCTACGGGCTGCTGTACGCCAGCGCGGCCACCCTGCTGCCGGTGTGGGCCCGGGTCGGGCTGCGGCTGCCGTGGCTGCCCGTGACCGAGCGGGTCGTGGTGCGCCCCGCCGCCCAGCTCCTGGTCGACTCCATGCGCTGGGTCCTGGGCCCGCCGCCCACCGCCGCCTGACCGCTTGGGTGACACTTGTCGTGGAGGGGTCAACGTAAGCGTCACGCAAGCGTTTGGAGGGCGGGCGCCAGGTCGCCCCGGGCGGGGTCGGCCACCACGACCTGCGCGAGCCCGAGCCAGCCGGCCAGCAACCCGAGCTCGGCCGCCAGCGCCGTGGCCACCTCCCCGTGGTCGACGCCCGGCTCGGCCCACGCCGCCGCCACCAGCAGGGCGCCACCGGCCCGGTCGGCCTTGAGGTCGACGCGGCCCACCAGTGTGTCGCCCAGCAGGAACGGCAGCACGTAGTAGCCGAACAGTCGCTGGGGCGCGGGCGTGTAGATCTCGATGCGGTACCGGAAGCCGAACACCCGCTCGGGCCACGCTCGCTCCCACATCAGCGAGTCGAACGGCGACAGCAGGGCCTGGGCGGCGACGCGCCGGCGGACGCGGGCGTCGGGGCACAGGTAGGCACGCTCGCGCCACCCCTCCACCACCACGGGTACGAGGTGGCCCTCCTCCACCAGCTCGGCCACCAGGGGCCGGACCCGGGTGATCTTCTGGCGGTGATATGCGGCGAGGTCGCCGGCCGTGGCCACCCCCATGGAGCGGGCGGCCAACCGCAGCAGGGCCTTGCGGGCCTCGGGCTCGGGCGGGGTCGGCCGGGCGAGCACGGCGGCCGGGAGGACCCGATCGGGCAGGTCGTAGTAGCGCTCGAACCCGCTGGGGCCGCCCCGGGTGGCGCACAGCTGCCCCGTCCCGAACAAGTACTCGAGCGCCCGCTTGGCGTGGTCCCAGTCCCACCACGGGCCCTTCGGCCGCTGGCGCGGCCCGCGGATGTCGGCCGCCGTCACCGCCCCGCGGTCCTTCACCATCCGCAGCACGTCCTCGACGTACTCGGGGTGGTCGCGCTGGATCTTCGACCGGCCGAACAGCTGCCCCCGCCGGGCCAGGTCCATCTTCCAGCGGTAGAGGTGGTGGTGGGCGCTGGGGATGAGCGAGGCCTCGTGGCCCCAGTACTCGAACAGCTCGCCCTCGCGCGCCATGGCCGGCAGCAGCGAGCGGGAATGCGGGCCGAGCCGGGCGAACAGGGGCAGCTCCTGGCTGCGCACGAGCACGTTCACCGAGTCGACCTGGATGAGCCCGACCCGGTCGAACACCCGGCGGACGTGGCGCCGATCGACCCGGCCCACCGGCCGTCGCTCGGCCAGGCCTTGGGCGGCGAGGGCGATGCGGCGGACCTCGGCCGCCGACCGCGTCTCGGTCAATCGGCCTCGGCCACCGTCATCGAGCGGATCACCACGTCGTCCTTGGGGCGGTCGTTCCGTCCCGTGGGTACGCCCTGGATCGCCTCCACGACGTCGAGGCCCTTCACCACCTGGCCGAACAGCGCGTACTGCGGCGGCAGCCGGGCGCCGTCGGCGCCGCTGATGATGAAGAACTGGCTGCCGTTGGTATTGGGGCCGGCGTTGGCCATGGCCAGCGACCCGATCTGATAGCGCCCCGGCTTGGGCAGCTCGTCGGCGAAGCGATAGCCGGGCCCGCCGGTGCCGGTGCCGGTGGGGTCGCCGCCCTGGATCACGAAGCCCTTGATGATGCGGTGGAAGATGATGCCCTCGTAGAACCCCTCACGGGCGAGGAACACGAAGCTGTTCACCGTGTTTGGGGCGGCGGCGGGATCGAGGGCGATGACGATCGTGCCCATCGAGGTCTCCATGGTGGCCGTGTACCGCTTGGCGGGATCGATGGCCATGGCGGGAGGCGCGGACCACTGCTTGGGCTGTTCGGGCATGGGCCGACCGTAGCCTGGTGGTCGCGCCGCACCCCGTTCGAACTGGAGGAGCCGTGTCGTTCTTCAGCCGCAAGGCCACCATGACCACCGCCGCCGACGCCCTGCCCGGCCGGGACGCCACCATGCCCGTGCCCGAGGCCCACGCCGTCAGCGGCCACGCCCTCACCCCGCCGTTCCCCGACGGCACCGAGACGGCGGTGTTCGCCATGGGCTGCTTCTGGGGCGCCG
>JBIOZN010000230.1:0-4298 GCA_044871175.1 Acidimicrobiales bacterium
GGTCCGGGCGGCGCGTCGGCGCGCTCCGAGGTCTTCCAGCATGCGGCTCCGCAGCCCCAGGGCCTCGGCCAGCAACGACTTGCCCTCGGCATCGCCTTCGGCCCGCGCTTCGGCCTGGATGCGCCCGGCGTCCTCCTCGGCCCGCGCCCGGATCTGAGCCGCCCCGTCGCGGGCGGTGGTGATGAGCCGGGCCGCCTCCTCCCCCACCAGCGCGGCCACGGTGGACTCGTCGAGGCCGGCCACCCCTTCAGCGCGCACCCTGGCGAGCTCGGCCTGCAGCGCCGCCTCTCGCGCCCGCAGGCCGTCGAGCTCGGCCTGGACCTCGGCGAGGAAGGCCCGCACCTCCGCCTGGTCGTAGCCCCGGAACCCGACCGCGAAGCGGCGCCCCGCCACCTCGCCGGCCCCGCCGGCGGGCCGAGGCTCCTCCGGGACGGCCACGCTGGCAGCGTAGGTGGGGCTGCCTGCGCTCGCGCCTAACCGGGGTACGACGCGCCCGGCGTGCCCAGGGCGTCGGCGTTGCCGCCCTCGGCTTGGAGCGCGGCCAACGCATCGTCCAGCGTCTCCACGCCGACGACGCGCAGGTCCGATCCCCGCGCCTCCTCCTGGGCGATGGCCTCGTCCGCCTTGGGCACGAGGAACAGGGTGGCGTCGGTGTCCTCGACGGCGATCGTCTACTGGCGCAGCCCGCCGATGCGCCCCACGTGGCCGTCGATGTCGATGGTGCCGGTGGCGGCGACCACCTCGCCGCCCGTCAGCTCGCCGGGCGTGAGCGTGTCGAGAAGGGCGAGGGTGAAGGCCAGCCCGGCCGAGGGGCCGCCCACCGAGCCCGAGTCGATCTCGAGGTCGAACGGGAACTTGAACTGCAGGGTGTTCGGCACCGCGGGCACGGGCGTGAAGCCGAGGATGACCCGACCGTCGTCGGGATTGGAGTACAGCGGGATGGAGAACGTGAGCGGGTCGGCCACGTTGAGCCGTGTGACGGTGACGGTGACGACGTCGCCCGCCGCCCGCCCCTGCAGCACCGTGCCGATGTCGTCCACGAGGTGGATGGGCACGCCGTCGATGGCGGTGATGATGTCGTTGGGCTGCAGGAACTGGGCGGCGGGCGCTTCGGGCACGGCCGACTGCACGATCGCCCCGCCGCCCTCCAGCTCGACCGGGTAGCCGAGCTGCTTGAGGGCGACGTAGGTGGCGGTGTCCTTCGACGCGCCCATCAGGGCGATGTTCTCCTGGCGGTTCTCTTCGGGACTGCGGTCGCCCAGGATCGTCTCCTGGGAAACGACGTCGGTGTCGGGATCGAGCCATCCGAGCACGGCGCCGAGAGCCGTGAGGCGGGGCACCTTGACGGTGACGAACAGGACCTCGCCGTCGGCCGGGTAGGTGGGGACACCGTTGACCTCGACCCGATCCTCGCTGGGCCGGGCCTCACCCGGGGCGATGGCGTAGTACGGCACCCGCACCACCGACGCGCCGATGACGGCGAGGGCGAGCAGGGCCACGACGACGCCGACGACGGCCGGCCACCGCCGGTGGCGGTGCAACGTCGCAGGAGCCGGGGCTGCGGGCGGGGGCCACGGGGCGACGGCCGGCCCCGAGGCCGGCCCTCCGGCCGGAGGGGGCGGGGGTACAGTCGGATCCACCGTGTCCACCTCAGCGTTGACGATCTGGGCCGCAGTCGTGGCGGGGACGGCGATCCTGCTGTTGGTGGTCACCGACCACCGCCAGCCTGCCAGACGGCGAGCCCCGGTTCCACGCGAAGACGGCCGTCCGCCGGCGTCCCGCCCGGCCGATCGGGCCCAGCCCGTCGCCTATCGCCCCAGCCGGCTGGCCCACGCGCCCGGCCCGCTCGCCCGGGTACGGGCCGCGGTCGGCGCGGGTGTGCTCGGTGCCGTCCTGGGAGCGCTGCTCGCCCTGGTCGTCGCCGTCGTCGTCATCGGCCTCGCCCTGGCGCTGGAGCGGGCGGTGGCGTGAGCCAGGCGGCTCGGCGCCGGGCGGTGGCCCGCGCCGGCCACGAGGGCGACGCGGCCCTCGCCCGTGACGCCCTCGCCGACCCCGCCCCGGCAGTCCGGGCGACCGCGCTGGGCGCCCTCGAGCGCCTGGGCTGCCTGGACGACGATCGTCTCGCCGCTGCCCTCACCGACGCGGACGCCGCGGTGCGGCGGCGGGCGGCCGAGATCGCCGCCCGGCACCCCGGCGTCGCCCTGCTGGACGCCCTGGCCGACCGCGACCCCATGATGGTGGAGATGGCGGCGTGGGCGTGCGGCGAGCGAGGGCCGGCGCCGCCGGCGGTGGTGGACCGGTTGGCCACGCTGGCGACGGCCCACGACGAACCCCTCGTGCGCGAGGCGGCCGCCGCCGCCCTCGGGGCCATCGGCGACCCGGCCGGGCTCCCGGCCATCCTGGCCGCCACCCGGGACAAGCCGGCCGTGCGGCGCCGGGCGGTACTGGCCCTCGCACCGTTCGAGGGCCCCGAGGTCGATGCCACCCTGGCCCGGGCCCGCTCCGACCGGGACCCCCAGGTCCGCCAGGCGGCCGAGGACCTCGGATTTGCACCCTGAGCGCCACATATGGGCCCTCACAGTGCAAACCGGGGTCAGTTGGTGGCGACGATGGCGGCGGCGAGGGCGCCGAGGGGGATGATGGCCAGGGCGACGAGGGCCACCGGGCCCCGGCGGCCCCGACGCCGGGCGATCGCCACCGGCGCGGCGAGGTAGGCGAGCGCCCCAGCCAGCAGGCAGAGCGGCCCCAGGGGCGAGCGCGTCTGGCTGTCGGCGAACTCATCGAACGCCAGGGCGTAGGTCGCCGCCGCCAGGGCGGTGCCCACGGCGAGCGAGACGCCCAGCCACGCCGCCGCCGTACGGACGCGTGGCCCCGTCCACTCCGGCCAGGCGGGCGCGCTCACGACAGGTCGTAGCGGTACACCGTGGTGTTGCGAGCGGTGAAGCCGAGGCGCTGGTAGAGCCGGTTGGCCGCTTCCCGGCTGGGCCGGCTGGTGAGGTCGACCGTGCGGGCGCCGAGCTGACGGGCCCGCTCGATGGCCGCCCGGTTGAGCGCCTCCCCCACGCCTCGACCCCGGGCGGCGGTGTCGGTGATGACGTCTTCGATCCAGGCCCGCACGCCCGTGGGAATGCGGAACACGACCAGCGTCAAGACGCCGACCACCGAGCCGTCTAGGCGGGCGACGAACACGTCGGTGGCCGGCGCGGTGACCATTTCGTCGATCTCGGCCGCCGTGAGGGCCGGGGCCGACGACGAGAGCTGGGGCAGCAGCGTCACCAGCGCGTCCACCAGTTCGGGGGTGGTCTCGGTGGCGATCTCGACGGTGACCTCCATGCCCGCAGCTTCGCACCCTCCTACCCTCCGGGTGTGGCTGCCCCCGTCACCGTCGCCTGCTTCGGCTCGCTCAACCGGGACCTCACCGTCACCGTGCCCCGCTTCCCGCGGCCCGACGAGACCCTCGTCGGCCGGTCCGTCACGGAGTTCTGGGGCGGCAAGGGGTTCAACCAGGCGGTCGCCGCCGCCCGGCTCGGTGCGGCCACCACGATGATCGGCGCGGTGGGTGACGACGCCGCCGGCGCCGGCCTGCTGGCCGCCCTCGCCGCCGAAGGCGTCGACCACCGCTTCGTCGAGCCGCTCGCCGGCGTGGCCACCGGCACGGCCGTCCCGCTGGTGACCGACGGCGGCGAGGTGGCCATCATCATCGTCCCCGGCGCCAACGGGTGCGTGGGCATCGAGCTGGCCGAGCGCGCTGCCGGCACCATCGCCGCCGCCGACGTCCTGCTCGTGCAGGGCGAAATCGCCCCGCAGGCCACCGCCCGGGCGGCGACGCTCGCCCGCGCCGCGGGCACGACCGTCGTGTGCAACCCGGCCCCCGCCAGTGAAGCGCTCCACGCCGTGCTCCCCCTCGCCGACCTCGTCGTGGTGAACGCCGACGAGGCCGCCACCTTCGGGCTCGCCGCCGGGCCGGGGGTGGTGGTCAGCCTGGGCGCGCACGGCGCGAAGGCCGAGGGCGGCCTGGCCGTACCCGCCTTCCCCGTCCCCCCCGAACGGGTCGTCGATCCCACCGGTGCGGGGGACTCGTTCGTCGCCGCTCTTGCCGTCGCCCGCGCCGAGGGCCGGCCGCTGGCCGACGCCGTGCGCTTCGCCTGCGCCGCCGGCGCCTGCGCCGTGCAGGTGGCCGGCGCCGAGCCCTCACTGCCCCGGCGGGCCGCAGTGGAGGCCCTCGCCCGCCGGTAGCGGCCGCCGCCCCGGAAGTCTCGGCGCGATTCCCGCCACATATGGCGGATTTCGCGCCGAGA
>JBIOZN010000231.1:0-10247 GCA_044871175.1 Acidimicrobiales bacterium
TCGAGGGCCGGCTCGACGACGTGATCGTGCGAGGCGGGGAGAACATCTCGCCCGGCGAGGTGGAGGACGTGCTGCTCGGCCACCCGGCCGTGGCCGAGGCGGCCGTCGTCGGTCCCGCCGACCAGGAGTGGGGCCAGCGCATCGCCGCCGTCATCGTGCCCAAGGGCGCCCACACCGTGGACACCGACGAGCTCAGGGCGTGGGCCCGCTCCCGCCTGCGCGGCGCCAAGACGCCCGACCAGATCCTGGTGTGGCCCGAGCTGCCCCACACGCCCACCGGGAAGGTGCTGCGGCGCCAGATCCTGGCCGACCTCAGTGCGGCGGGCGCGAGCGACACCGCGCCGCCCACCCCCGCCCAGGCGCCGCCGACGTGACCGGCGGCTGCACTTGTGCCCCCCGTCGGGCGGCCATGATGATCTGCCGATGATGGGCACGTCGGGGGACACGTCCGGGGGAATGGAGTCGCGCGGCCAGGAGACACCGCCGGGGCGGCCGGGCTCGCCGTCGGCCGACGACGACGCCCGCCTCAACCCGTTGCTGCTGGCCGCCGAGATGCGGGTCGGGCTGGAGGTGGCCTCGCTCTTGCCCACCCTGCCCTTGCTCATGCGCCGCCCGCGGGGCGACGGCCACGCGGTGATCGTGATCCCGCCGTTCGGCGCCGGCGACTTCTTCACCCGGGTGGCCCGCACCTACCTCGGGCGCCTCGGGTACGACGTGTACAAGTGGGAGCGGCGCGAGATTCTGGGCCTGCACCGGCTGGGCACGGTGGCCATCCCCCGCCTGCGCGAGATCCAGGAGAACAGCGGGGGCAAGGTCAGCCTGGTCGGCCACAGCCTGGGCGGCATCTACGCCCGGGAGATCGCCCGCCACTCGCCCGACGCCGTGCGCGACGTCGTCACCGTCGGCAGCCCCTTCGCCGGGGGGCTGAAGTCGAATTACGTCTGGCCCATGTACGAGGCCGTCACCGGCACCCGCATCGCCGGTATCCCCTTCGAGTTCATGGAGCGGATGAACGAGCCCCCGCCCGTGCCTTCCACCGCCATCTTCAGCCGCACCGACGGCGTGGCCTCGTGGCAGTCGTGCATCGAGCGCTCCTCGCCCACCTCGGAGAACATCGAGGTGCAGGGCAGCCACATCGGCCTGATGCACAACCCGGCCGTGTTCTACGTGCTGGCCGACCGCCTGGCCCAGCCCGAGGGGCAGTGGCGTCCGTTCGAGGGGCGCCGGTTCGGCGCCAAGCCCTACGTGGAAGAGGCACCGTGAGCACCACCGCCCGACGCAAGCGGCTGTCGGCGGCCGAGACCGCGTTTCTCATCAGCGAGATCCGCTCCCGCCCCGCCCACATGGGGACGCTGGCCCTGTTCGAGGCCGGGCCCGACGGGCCCCTCACTTACGAAGCCGTGCGCCAGCTGGTGAGCGAACGCATGGCCCTCGTGCCCGCCTTCCGTCGCCGCATCGTCGAGGTTCCGTTCGGGCTCGACCGGCCCTATGTCTTCGACGACACCGCCACCGAACTCGACTACCACATCCGCTCGATCGCCGTGCCGCCCCCCGGCCACCGCCAGGAGCTGGCCGACTTCGTGGCCCGCCTGCACGAACAGCCCCTCGACCGCTCCCGCCCGTTGTGGGAGCTGTACGTCATCGAGGGCCTGCGCGACGGGCTGGTGGGCCTGTTCGCCAAGGTCCACTTCGTGCTCATGGACCCCCAGAACGGCACCGAGGTCATGACTGCCCTGCTCGACTCCGAGCAGGACGCGCCCGTGCCGCCACCGGCGCCTCCGGCTGCGCCCTACGAGGTGCCCACGCCCTTGGCCATGGTGGCGCGCGCCGGCCTGTCGTATGTCCGCCAGCCGGCGCGGATCTTCCGCGCGCAACGAGAGATGACGGGCCGCACGCTGCGCAACGTGGGCGACCAGCTGCCCGTCGCTCGCGACATCATGGTCGAGACGATGCGCCGCACCCAGGGGGTGGGCGACCTCCTGCGCGGGCGTGGCCGCGATCGTGAGCGCGACGACGTCGACGTGGGCCGCCGGTCCCTGCGCGCGCCCCGGGTGTCGTTCAACCGCCGCCTCACGCCCCACCGGCGGGTCGGCTTCGCGTCGCTGCCCTTCGCCGACGTGCACGCCATCAAGACGGCCGCCGGCACCACCGTGCACGACGTGGTGATGGCCGTCTGCGCCGGCGGGTTGCGGAACTGGCTGCACGAGCACGACGAGCTGCCCACCGAGCCGCTGGTGGCCAACGTGCCCGTGCTGGTGCGGGGGAAGGGTGGCGTCGGAGATCACATCGCCGCGTTGCAGGCGCCCCTGCCCACCAACGAGGCCGACCCGCGGCGGCGCCTCCAGAAGGCCCACGAGGCGATGCAGCTGGCCAAGGAGCGCCACGCCGTGCCCGCCTCGCTGCTGCAGGACATGAGTCGCTACGCGCCTCCCGCCGTGGCCGGCCTGGCCGCTCGCCTGGTGGCCGCCAACCCGGTGGAGGACGTCACCAGCCCTCCCTACAACGTCACCATCTCCAACGTGCCCGGGCCGCGCCACCCGGTGTACTGCGCCGGCCGCCGCCAGGTGTCCAACCATCCGCTGAACGTGCTCACCAACGGCGTGGGGCTGCACATCTCCCTGGTCACCTACGACGACCAGTTGCACCTCGGCCTGGTGTCGTGCCGGGAGGCGTTGCCCGACCTGTGGCCGCTGGTCGACGCCATCGTGGCCGCCAGCACCGAACTGCGCGAGGCGGTGGTCGGCGACGACGCGGGATGAGACCGGCGCCGGCGGTCTGGGCTACGGTGCCGAGTCGCCCACTCGGGCCTCGTAAGGGGGTGTGGCGCGCATGAGCGCAACCGTGCCGTTGGTCGACTACCTGGTGCTCGGCGACGAGCCCCACCTCGTGGCCACCCGGTGCACGAGCTGCGGCGCCCACTACTTCGACCGGCGCAACGCCTGCGCCAGGTGCTTCGGCACCTCGTTCGACAAGCAGGACGTGGTGCCCGAGGGCGAGGTCCGGGCCTTCACGATCGTGTCGCTGGCCGCCCCGGGCATACCCGTGCCGTTCGTGGCCGCCGTCGTCGACTGCGGCGGCATCAGCGTGCGGGGCAACATCGTCAACACCCCGCCCGACCCCGAACACGTGACGTTGGGGATGAAGGTGCGGCTCACCACGTTCCCGATCGGCACCGACGCGGCCGGCACCGAGGCCATCGGCTTCGGCTTCGAACCCACGGAATAAGGAGTACGTGATGGCAGACGACGTGTGGATCCTCGGGATCACGATGACCAAGTTCGGCAAGCACGCCGACAAGGACGTCATCGACCTCGGGGCCGAAGCCATCATGGGCGCGCTCGCCGACGCGGGCGTCAGCATGAAGGACATCGGCGTCATGGCCGCGGGCAACCTGATGGGCGCCGGCGGCGTGGGCCAGCAGCTGCAGAAGCAGGTCGGCCAGACCGGCATCCCCGTGTACAACGTGATGAACGCCTGCGCCACCGGGGCCACGGCCCTGCGCACCGCGGTGATGGCGGTCAAGGCGGGCGAGTGCGATTACGGGCTGGCCGTGGGGGTGGAGAAGCTGGCCGGCGCCGGGCTGCTCGCCGGCCGCACGCGCAAGGCCGAGGGCGACACATGGGCGCCCGACGGCCGCTACGGCGCGGTGGCGCCCCTCGACGGCCGGGTCGGTACCGAGACCATGCCCGGCGTGTTCGCCCAGGTCGGCATGGAGTACGGACACAAGTACGGGGGCACCAGCTTCGAGCTGTTCGCCCGCATCAGCGAGAAGAACCATGCCCACTCCACGCTGAACCCGCTGGCCACTTACCAGAAGAAGTTCACCGTGGAGGAGATCATGAACGACGTCATGATCGCCTACCCCAACACCCGGCCCATGTGCTCGGCCAACTGTGACGGCGCCGCCGCCGCCGTGGTGGTGTCCGACGCCAAGCTCCGCACGCTCGACCCCGACCAGCGGCGCCGGGCCATCAAGGTGAGCGCGTCGGTGCTCACCACCGATCCGTGGCAGGAGGCCTGCCAGATCCTGCCCGACGTCAACACCCTGACCCGGAACGCCGCGCAGCAGGCGTACGAGGCGTCAGGGGTGGCGCCCGAAGACCTCGATCTGGTCGAGCTGCACGACTGCTTCGCCACCGCCGAGCTCGTGCACTACGACAACCTCATGCTCTGCGGGCCGGGCGAGGCGGTGCCGTTCTTCGAGTCGGGCGCGACCTGGCGGGACGGCAAGACCCCGGTGAACGTGTCGGGCGGGCTCGAGTCCAAGGGCCATCCCATCTCGGCCACCGGCATCGCCAACATCTGGGAGGTCTGCCACCACCTGCGGGGTGAGGCCGGCGAGCGCCAGATCGAGGGCGCCACGGTGGGGCTGGCCCACGTCATCGGCCTCGGTTCGGCCTGCGGCGTTCACATCCTGGAGAAGGCGTCGGCCTAGCGTCGGCCTTCACCTCTCGGCGCGAAATCCGCCATATCTGGCGGAAATCGCGCCGAGATCTCGGACGGCGACTTCGGAGAATCAGGTGATGCGGAGCAGGCGGCCGCCGCCAGGGGTGAAGATGTTGTCGGTGACGTAGACGCGGCCCGACCTGCTGACGGCCACGCCGCCCGGCTGCGACAGCTCCCCGGCGGCGAGTTCACGCTGGTGGCCGTTCTTCACCTTCAGCAGCACCGCCGGCGGGAAGGGAACCGGGCCCCCGCTCCCCAGGGCCTCCTCGAACGCCAGGACACCATCGGCGGCGAGCTCGTAGACGTAGAGGCTGCCGTCGCGGCCCAGCGCGATGTCCTGGATGGCGGTGAGCCCGTCGGCGGCCACGCGGCAGTCGTGGAGCTGGCCGACCGTGCACTCGGCCGGCTTCCCGTCACGGTCGATGCGGAAGCGCCACACGTGCGACGAGCCGGGGACGAACGGGAAGCCCTTGAGCTCGCCGACGTAGATGGCGCCGTCGCGGCCCACCGCGATCGAGGTCGGAACGGCCTCCGCGGTCGCCCCGGGGGCGACTTCCTCGGTGCCGAAGTAGGCGACAACCTCGGCGGCGCCCTCAGGGGTGACCCGGATGACCATGTTGCCCGCGGCGTCGGCCACGAGGGCGTCGCCGTTGGGCAGCACGGCCAGGCCGTAGGGGTTCGACTCGTAGGGGTTGTCGTCCTGATCCGACGGGTCCGGAACGTTTGCTCCTCCTTCTGATTCGGGGAGCCGCCAGGTGTTGATGTTGAGGCCCACGCTGATGGTGCCGTCGGGCGAGCGGTGGTAGAGGATGCCGTCGGGGTCCTGGGTGCCCTCGGGGCCGCTGGGGCCGTCGGGCCCGTCGGGGCCTTGGACCAGCGCCCACCCGTGCTGACCGTCACGGCTGACGGCCACGTCGATCGTGTTGATCGGATCGGTGATGTCGACGGTGCGCACGCCGCGCCGACCCTGCAGGACCTGCACGATCGGGCCCGGCGGGCCGAACGCACCCTGGCCCACCACGGGGTTTCCGTCAGGGTCGAGGGCCAGGCCCTTGGGTGAGGACAGGTCGTCGAGCACGACGCGGGCCGACGACCCGCCTCCGCCACCACCGTGACTCCCGCCCGCACTGGCCGGCCCTACGCCGGCGGCCACGAGGGCGGCAGTGCACCCCAAGGACAGTGTGGCGAACGCGCGTGCACGACGCATGCAGAGCCTCCTCGCTTCGGGGGTCCCCGCCCCTCCGGTGACGCCGAGCACCTTCGCGCCCGTCACCCCGGCTGTCGAGGAATTTGGGCCTTTTGGCCTATACGCGTCCGAAGCCGTTCAATTACGGGGTTTCGTGCTCCACCCGCGCCTGGTGCTCGCCCAGCAGGGGCGCCCGGTGGCGCAGCTCCCACGGTGTGCGCCCGAAGCGGTAGGGCGCGCCCGGATAGGTGAACGACCGGCCCAGCTCGGGGTGGTGCACTTCGACGGGGAAGCCGCGGGCCACCACGTGGGGGTCGGCCAGGGCTTCGTCCGGGCTGTAGACGATGCCGGCGGCCAGGCCCCGCTGCTGCCAGCCGACGAACAGCTCGTAGGCCCCGAGGCGCTCGCACAGGAAGGCCGACAGCTCGCGAGCCGCGCCGAGGATCTCGGCGAGCATGGGGTCGGTGTCGAGCGTGCTGAGGTCGATCACCTCCATGCCCGCCCCCGTCTCGATCAGGAACGTGAGCGGGAAGTCGTCGGCCCAGCCCAGCTCGCCCAGCCAGTCCCGCATGGCTTGGAACTCGCTCGGCGTGCGGGGGAGGATCCCGGTGTTGACGTAGCGGCCGTCGGCGGTGAGCACCTGCGTGGCCATGGTCGTCACCGCCATGGCGTGCCGGCCGGTCTGGCGCTGCACCTCGACCTGGCAGGCCAGCCACCCGTAGCTGGCGACCTCGGTGGTGACGTTGGCGGCGGCGTGCATCGACACGTCGATGAACTGTCCGGCGCCGGTGGTGTCGCGGTCGAACAGGGCCACCAGCACCGCCTGCACGGCCCAATGGCAGGCGGTGTTGTATCCCTGGTTGCCCTCGCCCCGCACCGGCGGCAGCGTGTGGTCGTCGTAACCGCAGCTCCACACCGGCCCGCCGGCGGCCAGCACGGTGAGGTCGGTGGCGGGCAGGTGGCGCGACGGGCCGTGGCGCCCGTAGGGCGTGATGGCGGTGTGGATGAGGCGGGGGTTACGGGCCGCCAGCGTGGCGGCGTCGAGGCCGAGGGCGTCGAGCCGGCCGGGCGGTTCGCCCTCCAAGAGCACGTCGGCGCCGGCGACCAGCGCCAGGAACCGCTCCCGGTCGCCGGGCGCGTCGAGATCGAGCACCACCGACTGCTTGCTGGTGTTGTGATGCCACCACCAGAGGCTGCGCTCGGGGCCGGGCTGGTCGTCGAGGAACGGGCCGTAGCCCCGCTGGGCGCTGCCGCCGGGCGGCTCGACCACCACGGTGTCGGCGCCCAACTCGGCCAGCAGCTTGCCCGCCCACGCGCACGCCTCGTGCGCCAGCTCGACCACGCGCAGCTCGGCGAGGGGCCCGGCCACCTCAGATCACCTCGGCGGCGCGCAGGTCGTCGATCTCGGCGTCGCTCAGGCCCAGCACCTCCGACAGCACCCGGTGGTTGTCCTCGCCCAGCAGCGGCCCGGCCCGCTCGATGCGCCAGTCGCAGGCCGACAGGTGCACGGGCAGGCCGTCCACCCGCAGCCGGCCGTGGCGGCTGTGCACGGCCTCGGGCCACAGGCCCCACGCGAGGTTGTCGCCGTCGGCGTCACACCGCTCGGGAGGCCGGGCGACAGGCGCGCAGGGCACGCCCGCGGCCCGCACACGGGCGACGACCTTGTCGCGGTCCTGGGCGTGCGTCCACGCGCCGATGTCGCCGTCGAGACGGTCCTGGGCCGCCTCCCGCTGGTCGAGGGCGAGCGCGGCGTCGGCCCAAGGCTCGCCGACCACCGCAGCGAACGCCCGCCAGTCGTCGTCGTGGCGGCAGGCGATGGCCACCCACGAGTCCGGGGCGGCGCACGGATAGATGCCGTGGGGGACCATCAGCGGCGAGGGGCTGCGATTCGAGTCGGGCTGGCGCGGGCGGCGCAGCGGGCGGCCGTTCACGGTGGCGTCGAGCAGGGTCGGCCCGTTGAGGGGGATGGCCGCCTCGGAGCACGACAGCTCGACCCACTGGCCCTCGCCCGTGCGCCGGCGATGCCACAGCGCGGCCAGCAGGGCGATGGCCATGAAGTAGCCGCCGGTGTGGTCCATGTACGAGTAGCCCCAGCCCGCCGGTTCACGGTCGGGCAGCCCCGACGCCCACGTGAGCCCCGACACTGCCTGGACGATCGGGCCCCACGACTTGTACGGCCGGTACGGGCCGCTGTGGCCGAAGCCCGAGTTGGACACATAGACGATGTCGGGCTTGAGCACGCGCAGCTGCTCGTAGCCGAAGCCCAGGCGCTCCATCACGCCGGCGGCGAAGTTCTCGGTGACGGCGTCGCTCACCCGCACGAGGGCGGCCAGCAGCTGCTTGCCCTGCTCCTTGCGCAGGTCGATGGTGATCCCCAGCTTCTCCACGTTGTGGTTGTTGAAACCGGAACCACCTTCGTTGCTGCGGTCGCCGTGGATGTAGGGCGGCAGGTGGCGCACGATGTCCCACAGGCCCTTGGTGACGGGGTCCTCGACACGGATCACCTGCGCCCCGAAGGCGGCCAGCATCCGGGTGGCGCCCGCGCCCGCCAGCTGTCCCGAGAGGTCGCATATGCGGATCCCGCTGAGGGGCCCGGCATGGCGCGAGGCGTTGCCGTAGCCCGGCGCGGGCTGTCGATCCCCCATTGCGGCGACCCTACCGGCCGGTCGCGCCAGCGGGGCCGGCGGTCACCAGCAGGTGGGCCGGCCCGCGAAACGACACGTTGGCGTCGAACGTCCACGCCTGGGGGGCCAGGCGCAGGTCGGGTACGACGCGGGCGAGTTCGGCGAGCACCAGCCGGACCTGGAGCCGGGCGAGCGGCGCGCCGAGGCAGTAGTGGATGCCCTTGCCGAACGAGAGGTGGAGGCCGGCGTCGGGCCGGTGCAGGTCGAAGGTCTCGGGGTCGACGAACCGCGCCGGGTCGCAATTGGCCGACGCCAACAGGAGGAGCAGGCGCGCGCCGGCGGGCAGCTCGACGTCGGCGATGCGCACCGCGCCGGTGGTGACCCGGCGCCAGGCGATGACGCTGGAGTCGTAGCGGAGCCCTTCCTCCACGGCGGCGGGACCGAGCTCGGGATCGGCTACCAGCTCGTCCCACGCCTCATGGTTGGTGAGCAGTTGGCGGATCGTGTTGGCCAGCAGGTTGGTGGTGGTCTCGTGACCGGCGAACGACAGGCCGTAGACGATGCTCGTGATCTCCTGCACCGACAGCTCGCCGGGTTGGTCGCGGTGGATGGCGAGCAGGTCGCTGGTGAAGTCGTCGCCCGGCTCGTCGAGGCGAGTGGTCACGAAGCGCTCGCAGTAGCCCCAGTAGGCCTTCATGTGGCCGGCGATCTCGACCTGTTGGGCGGGAGTGGGTCGCCCCCAGCTGAACGCCATGCGGTTGGCGCACCAGCGCTTCAGCATCTCGGTGTCGGCGTCGGGGAAGCCGAGCAGGCGGAAGATGGTGGCCGCCGGTAGCGGGAAGCACAGGGCGGGGATCAGGTCGACGGGTGGGGCGCCGTCGGCAAGGGCGCCGGCCACGCCGCCGACCAGCTCGCCGGCCAGCGCGGCGATGCCCGGCTCCAGGTGGCGGACCCGCCGGGGTGAGAACCCGGTGAGGTTGTGGCGGCGGATGCGGGCGTGCTCGGGCGGGTCGAGGTTCGACATCGTCTTCTGCGGACGGAAGCCGTCGGCCAGCACGGCGCGTGCCTCCTCGCACAGGGGAAGCAGGGGGTCCTGGGCGATGGCGGCCGAGAACGTGGCCGGGTCGCGGAAGATGGCATCGATGTCGTCGGCGCGGGTCACCACCCACATGGCCAGCTCGTCGCACCAGAACACCGGCGCCTCGGCCCGGAGGGCGGCCAGGACCGGGTAGGGGTCGGCCAGGTACGTAGGGTCGAAGGGCCGGAAGTCGCTCGTGACCACAGGCACGGCGCCTGGTCTACTCCTCGGGCCGCCCCCCGTACCTGGTACGGAAGCCATCGGCGCCGGCGCCGTTCACACTCGCCTCATGCGCGTGCTGTTCTCCACCACCGCGGGGTCGGGCCACTTCGGGCCGCTGGTGCCCTTCGCCCGGGCCTGCGAGGCGGCCGGCCATGACGTACGGGTGGCGGCGCCGGCGTCGTTCGGCCCGGCCGTGGCCCGGGCGGGCTTCGCCTTCGCCCCCTTCGCCGATCCGCCGCCGGAGGAGCTGGCCGCCGCCTTCGCCCGCCTGGGGGCGCCCGGCGCCGGGCCGGCCCCGACCGAGCTGCAGCTCGAGGTGGTGGTGGGGGAGGTGTTCGGGCGCATCGACGCCTGCGCCGCCCTGCCCGGGCTGGACGAGCTGGTGGCGTCGTGGTCGCCCGACGTGATCGTCCACGAACCCGGTGAGCTGGCGTCGTACGTGGTGGCCGAGCGCCACGGCGTGCCCCACGTGCTGGTGTCGATCGGCTTGGCCGCCACCGACGAGCTCACGCTGCCCGTCCTGGCCGCGCCCGTCAACGCGCTGCGCGCCACGGTCGGCCTCGCGCCCGACCCCCGCCTCGACACGCTGCGCTGGGCCCCCCGCTGGACGTGCTGGCCGGCGTCCCTGGAGGACCCGGCGGCGCCCCGTCCCGCCCACCATCGCCGCTTCCGGGACCGCACCCTCGACCCC